>NZ_RCNZ01000035.1:0-174974 GCF_004307525.1 Pseudomonas sp. Sample_21
AGCGGACGCAGAGCGTCCATTGAGGCATTCCCACGCAGAGCGTGGGAACGATCAGCAGACCCAGCGCTTGCCTCCCTGCGGCCATCTGTCGCATTAATTTGAATTAAAAGTCTGATTGTCATTTTTCCTGCTGTATCCTGCGCAGGCTTTGTAAAGCTGCGGAGCACCTGATCTATCAACAGACTTAGCGAGGAGCGCAACCATGCACGAGATTCCCAATCTCCCCTTCCCAAGCCTGCACGTACCTGAGCAGACGACCCCGCAACACGCCGGCGCTGAAAAGCCCGAGCCGCAAGAAGCCGCTGACAGCCGCAAAGCTGACAGCGAAGAGTAAGACCCGCCGTACAGACCGTGTGGAAAGCGCTAACATGCGCTTTCCACACTGCCTGAAACCCGAGCTCGCCATGACCGATGAATTCTCCGAAAGCCAAGCTGCCGTGCTGATCGGCGCCACCGAGAAAATGATCGAGATCTGGAATCGCCTCTCACCCGAGAAACAGGCCGCCCTGCTCGAGCGTTTCGGCAGCGAAGAAAACGCCCTCGCCGCCCTCGTCACCACGCAACTGGTCGCTCCGGCAAAATCCTGAAAACGCCACCCGGCAAATAGTTTTACTTTTCCCCGCCCGTGAGCGGTTCACGCCGGTATCATGAGCAGCCTATCTAATCTGCTGCTCCCGTGGATCGTTACCCATGTCGTCTATATCCGAGCCCCAGCGTCCGCTGGCGGTTACGCTGCAAGTAGTTTCCATCGTCCTCTTCACCTTCATCGGTTACCTGAACATCGGCATCCCGCTCGCCGTGTTGCCGGGCTATGTCCACAGTGACCTCGGTTTCGGTGCGGTGATCGCCGGGCTGGTGATCAGCGTGCAATACCTCGCCACCCTGCTCAGCCGCCCGTATGCCGGCAAGATCATCGACAACCAGGGCAGCAAACGCGCGGTGATGATCGGCCTCGCCGGCTGTGGCTTGAGCGGTGTGTTCATGCTGATTTCCGCGTGGACGCCGAACCTGCCGCTGCTGAGCCTGATCAGCCTGCTGATCGGCCGCCTGGTGTTGGGCAGCGCCGAGAGTCTGGTCGGTTCCGGCTCGATTGGCTGGGGCATCGGCAGGGTTGGCGCGGCGAATACAGCGAAAGTGATTTCCTGGAACGGCATCGCCAGTTACGGCGCCCTGGCGATCGGCGCGCCGTTCGGTGTCTGGCTGGTAAGCAGGCTGGGGCTGTGGAGCATGGGCGTGAGCATCATCCTTCTCGCCCTGCTCGGTCTGGCGCTGGCATGGCCGAAGACCGCCGCGCCGATCGTCGCCGGTGAACGCCTGCCGTTCATGCATGTGCTGGGCAAAGTCTTCCCCCACGGCTGCGGACTGGCGCTGGGCTCGATCGGTTTTGGCACCATCGCCACGTTCATTACCCTGTATTACGCGACCCAGCACTGGGACAACGCGGTGCTGTGCCTGAGCCTGTTCGGCGCCAGCTTCATCGGCGCGCGGCTGCTGTTCGGCAATCTGATCAACCGCCTCGGCGGCTTCCGCGTAGCGATTGCCTGCCTGTCGGTGGAAACGTTGGGTTTGTTGTTGCTGTGGATCGCACCGGATGCACATTGGGCATTGGCCGGTGCGGCGCTGAGCGGCTTTGGCTTCTCGCTGGTATTCCCGGCACTGGGCGTGGAAGCGGTGAATCTGGTGCCGGCCTCAAGCCGTGGCGCGGCGGTCGGTGCCTATTCACTGTTCATTGATTTGTCGCTGGGGATCACCGGGCCGCTGGCCGGGGCGATCGCAGCAGGATTCGGTTTTGCTTCGATCTTCCTGTTCGCCGCATTTGCAGCGTTGAGCGGCCTTGGCTTGAGTGTCTATCTGTACAAGCACACGGCGAAGTATCGCGAGGTTTAGAAGTCCACCTTGCCGCGCCCGGCCTTGATGCTGCCGCGCTTGGTTTTCGACTCCAGCCGACGCTTCTTCGAACCGAGGGTCGGCTTGGTCGGGCGGCGTTTCTTTTCGACTTTGGTGGCGCTGAGAATCAGCTCGACCAGCCGCTCCAGCGCATCGGCGCGGTTGGCTTCCTGGGTGCGATATTGCTGCGCCTTGATGATCAGCACGCCGTCGCTGGTGATACGACTGTCTCGCAGCGCCAGCAGGCGTTCCTTGTAGAACTCCGGCAATGACGAGTTGGGAATGTCGAAGCGCAAGTGCATGGCACTGGAGACCTTGTTGACGTTCTGTCCACCGGCGCCTTGCGCGCGGATGGCAGTCAATTCGATCTCGGCATCCGGAAGATGCACGTTGTTGGAAATCACCAGCATGGAAAAGCGTCCGTAATCAGAGGGTGCAGGATAACCTGATTCACTCAACCTCTGTGGGAGCGAGCCTGCTCGCGAAGGCGGTGTGTCAGTCGATGCAGATGTTTCTGATGGACCGCTTTCGCAAGCAGGCTCGCTCTCACAGGGTTC
Organism: Pseudomonas sp. Sample_21; assembly: GCF_004307525.1. Lineage (NCBI taxonomy): Bacteria > Pseudomonadati > Pseudomonadota > Gammaproteobacteria > Pseudomonadales > Pseudomonadaceae > Pseudomonas > Pseudomonas sp. Sample_21. The sequence goes on from NZ_RCNZ01000035.1 coordinate 2,445, forward strand.
GGTGTGATGCCAGATTTTTCCATTTCAAAACAACAAACCCGGCACTCTGGCCGGGTTTGTCGTTTCTGCCTGCGAGGTTATTTCGCTGTTGCAGCCACCACCGCCTGCACACTGCGCTTGTTCTTGATCAGGTAGCAGACCCACATGAACACCACCCACACCGGAATCGCATACACCGAGATCTGAATCCCCGGGATCAGCAGCATCACGCTGAGGATGAACACCACGAACGCCAGGCAGACGAAGTTGCCGTACGGGTACCACAGCGCCTTGAACAATGGCGTCTGTTTGGTCTGGTTCATGTGCTGGCGGAACTTGAAGTGCGAGTAGCTGATCATCGCCCAGTTGATCACCAGCGTCGCAACCACCAGCGACATCAGCAGTTCCAGCGCGTGCTGCGGGATCAGGTAATTGAGCAACACGGCAACCAGCGTCACTGCCGCCGACGCCAGAATCGAACGCACCGGCACGCCGCGCTTGTCGATCTTCGCCAGACCTTTCGGCGCATCGCCCTGCTCGGCCATGCCCAGCAGCATGCGGCTGTTGCAGTAGGTGCCGCTGTTGTATACCGACAGCGCAGCGGTCAGCACGACGAAGTTGAGGATGTGCGCGGCGGTGTTGCTGCCGAGCATCGAGAACACTTGTACGAACGGGCTGCCGCTGTAGGAATCGCCCGACGCATTGAGAGTTTCCAGCAGGCTATCCCAAGGAGTCAGCGACAGCAGGATCACCAGTGCGCCAATGTAGAAAATCAGGATGCGGTAGATCACCTGATTGATCGCTTTCGGGATCACGGTTTTCGGCTTGTCCGCTTCAGCGGCGGTGAAACCGAGCATTTCCAGACCGCCGAAGGAGAACATGATGATCGCCATGGCCATCACCAGACCGCTCACCCCGTTGGGAAAGAAACCGCCGTGGGACCACAGGTTGCTCACCGACGCCTGCGGGCCGCCGTGGCCGCTGACCAGCAGGTAGCTGCCCAGCGCGATCATGCCAACGATGGCCACAACCTTAATGATCGCAAACCAGAATTCGGCTTCACCGAAGACTTTGACGTTGGCCAGGTTGATCGCGTTGATCAGCACGAAGAATGCAGCAGCGGAGACCCAGGTCGGGATGTCCGGCGCCCAGTAATGGATGTACTTGCCAACCGCCGTCAGCTCGGACATGCCCACCAGAATGTACAGAATCCAGCAGTTCCAGCCCGAGAGGAAACCGGCGAAACCGCCCCAGTATTTGTGCGCGAAATGACTGAAGGAACCGGCCACCGGCTCTTCGACGATCATTTCGCCGAGCTGGCGCATGATCATGAAGGCGATGAAGCCGCAGATGGCGTAGCCGAGGATCATCGACGGCCCGGCGGATTTCAGGACCCCGGCAGAACCGAGGAACAATCCGGTACCGATCGCGCCACCGAGGGCGATCAGTTGAATATGGCGATTTTTCAGGCCGCGTTTAAGCTCGCCTGATTGCGAGGGTTGTCCACTCATGAAAAAGGTCTCACGCAAGGTTTGATGATGTTCAGTAGACGTTGCTGCAAGGTTGCGATTTCAGGCAGCCCCGATCAAACCCCAGCGCAGGCACCAGGAGTTCAGCTCATTTACAACGGTCATGCGTCACCTGTTTGTTTTTATCTGTGACGAAATCGAACCCGGCACGCTTGTGGCGCGGCGGAGTGAACAAGGCGGATAGCCTCGAGATTTTTGCGATTACGCAGAGGGTCACAGTTAAAACGCGGCGCATTGTACACCGCTAACCCCCTGCTGCCAGACCCGCCTGATCAGCGTGTCGGTTGCCGGGATTGCATGTGTCCGCCTCGACAGTCTCGAGCGGCTGCAAAATGTGAGTCAGGCCTTTGCAGGCCATCGACGGGGACGAGGAGAAAACCGTCCCACGGGGAGAAGTGGAAATCAGTCGCGGCGTACATTGCGCCTCCTTCTTGTTATTCGCCTGCACGACAGGCATGGGGCGCATCACACCCTGCCTGAAGGCTGGAAACAAGCGCGCCAGAGCCCTGCGTGGCGCACGCTGCGTCGGCTTACGGAAGCTTTTCCTTACAACGGAGGGCGAGACGGGAAATCACCGGGTTGGCGGGCCAATATCGTCAGGTTTTCTTTACAACGCGTAACGAATATTTTCCGAATCAGAAATTTCTGTAGGACGTCTGCATATTGACGGTCGCTAGCTTGCTATCAATTTCGCCGACCTAGTTTTTTGTTTTCAAATAAGAAAATTCATCGCGAAAAACAGAATAAAAAGTCTATTTAAAAATTAAATGGATAAATTTTTGCATTCACAAAAACGCTCAACTAGGTTCTTCACGTCTCACCGGCCACCACGACCGGTCAGTCATAAACCGTGAAATTCTCTAGGAGATCGACCATGCAAGCACTGGAAAAAGACTTGGATACCGAACTGCAACTGGACGAATGGTTTGAAGCGCCAACCCATGAGGCCGCTGTGGAAATGATGCAAGCCGACGCGGTGGTTCCGTTCGGCACGGCGATGTGGCCTCTGTAAGACATCCCGGGCAGGCACGGTCCGGCCGGTCGTGCCTGCCGCTTCATTCCCCGGTCAGTCAGGGAGGATTCATGGACAAGCCCCGCGCCATCTCGCATTTCCTTTACTACCTCGAACATCACCCAGCCCTTGCCGGCCTCGACTCGGCGAAGGTCATGCTCGGCCATACCGCCGACTACGAAGCCCTGACCGGCGCCATTGCCGAACAGGCCGGCGAGCATCCGCGCTTTCAGTTCAGCGCCCGGCGCCTGGACCTGGAAAGTACCGCAACGCTGTCCGAGGCAATTGCCGACAGCGATCTGTACATTTTCTTCTACGACTCTTCCACCCTGCCCAACCCGCGCCCCGACGGCCCGGAATTCGTTCGTGCGCTGCAAGCGGTCATGGCGGAAAACTGGAAGAAGTCGCTGCTGTTCAAGGACTACGGCGACTATTTCTACGACACCTTCAGCATCACCCCGCAACGCATCGCCGGGCTCAACAGTCACCTGATCCAGCGCATGTCCCAGGCGACCACGCTGAGTTTCAAGGACGATCACGGCTCATGGTTCGAAACGCCGATGAGCAGCATCAAGAAGTGGACCGACATCAACGGCGTGGGCAATTTCGACTTGGCGCCGGGCGAAATCGCCACCCATAGCGAAGCCATCAATGGCCATGTGAAATTCAAGGGCACCTTCCTCAGCACCATCCCGTTCGCGCGCAAGTACGGCGTGCTGGAATCGCCGCTGGAATTGTGGATCGAGAACTCGACCATCAGCCGCATCGCCACCGACGTGCCGGGGCTGGAACATGATTTCAACAAGTACCTGGATGCCAACCCGTCGAACCGGCGAATTGAGGAGTTGGGGATTGGCACAAACGAAGGCGTGAAGGATCTGTATGCGCGCAATGCCGGGTTCGAGGAGCGGCACTGTGGGCTGCATCTCGGACTGGGCGGTGGCGCCAAGGGCAGTCATCACCTGGACCTGATCTTTTCTGGCGGGGTGTTGGCGCTGGATGACAAGCCGGTTTTCGATGGGCGATTTGTGTTTTAAGCGACTGGCCCCTTCGCGAGCAGGCTCGCTCCCACAGGGGATTTATGTAAGCCGCAGATGATCGTTCCCACGCTCCGCGTGGGAATGCAGCCCGGGACGCTCCGCGTCCCTTCCAAAGCCGAACGCGGAGCGTCCGTTGAGGCATTCCCACGCAGAGCGTGGGAACGATCGGTGTCAGCACAGACTTTCGTCCAGACAAAAAAACGCCAACCCTGAGGTTGGCGTTTTTGCTTCAGCTTGTAGCTTGTAGCTTGTAGCTTGTAGCTTGTAGCTTGCAGCTTGTAGCTTGCAGCTAGTAACTCACAGCTGCCTTATTCCGGTTTCTTGCGTCCAAAACCCGGACGCTGACCGGAACCGGCCGGTGCGCCGCGACGCTTGCCCGAGGGTTTGTCACCGTCGACCAGTTTAATCCCTGGACGCTTCGGCGCCGGTTTGGCCGGGCGCTTGTTGGTGGTATCGGCTGGACGATCCGCTACCGGCGTACCACGACCGGCTGGTGCACGACCTTCGCCACGCTCAGTGCGACCGTTGGCCGGACGCGGTGCGCGCTCGCCGTCACGGGCGACTGGCTTGCGACCTGGACGCTCGCCTTCGATCTGCGGCTCACGGCTCGGGCGCGGTGCGGTTGGTGCGCCAGCGGCTGGACGCAGGGTACGCACGCGCTCGGTCTTGGCCATCGGCCGCGACGATTTGCGCTGCATGCGTTCGAGCTTGTCCTTGCTCTTGGCGTTCAGCTGCGGCATTGCCACCGGGGTCAGGCCGACTTCGGCGCTGAGCACGTCGACTTCGTACTGGCTCATTTCGCGCCAGCGGCCCATCGGCAGGTCGGAGTTGAGGAACACCGGACCGAAACGCACACGCTTCAGACGGCTGACCACCAGACCCTGCGATTCCCACAGACGACGCACTTCACGGTTGCGCCCTTCCATGACCACGCAGTGGTACCAATGGTTGAAGCCTTCACCGCCCGGCGCCTGTTGAATGTCGGTGAAACGCGCCGGGCCGTCTTCCAGCACCACGCCGGCCTTGAGGCGTTCGATCATCTCGTCATCGACTTCACCGCGTACACGCACGGCGTACTCGCGGTCCATCTCGTAGGACGGGTGCATCAGACGGTTGGCCAGCTCACCGTCAGTGGTGAACATCAGCAGACCGGTGGTGTTGATGTCGAGACGGCCGATGTTGATCCAGCGGCCTTCTTTCGGACGCGGCAGCTTGTCGAACACGGTCGGACGGCCTTCCGGGTCGTCACGGGTGCAGATTTCGCCGTCGGGCTTGTTGTACATGATCACGCGGCGCACCGATTCGGCGGCCTCTTCGCGTTTGATCACCTTGCCATCGATGGTAATGGCGTCATGCATGTCGACGCGCAGTCCGAGGGTGGCGTCTTTGCCATTGACCTTGATCCGGCCCTGGCTGATCCAGGATTCCACGTCACGGCGCGAGCCGACGCCGATACGGGCGAGGACCTTCTGCAGCTTTTCGCCTGCTGGGCCGATTTCCTGGTCGTCTTTCTGATTGATGTCACTCATCTGGGCACCTCCCGGTGTGGTCTGTTCAGGCGGCGCCTGAAGTATTGAAAACTGGGTCCAGGCCGAAGGGATCGGCGAAGGGTCGCGAATCATACGCGGATGTGCGCCATCGCGCATCAGAGACTAGCTGATCGATTGCCGGTTATTTCTTTTTCCGCCGACCGGCACCACCGAGTTTGATCAGGCGCAGCGCGGCTTCGGCCAGCACGGTACGCTTGTCGTCCTTGTCGAGTTTCTTCCAGGCCTTGATCTCGCGCTTGCTGCGACCGCAACCCAAGCAGATGTCGTCGGAGAATTTGCAGAGGCTGATGCAGGGGTCTTTGGTTGAGCTCATCGCAATCTCCAGAACGACATTTCACCCTGTGGGAGCGAGCCTGCTCGCGAAGGCGCAGTGTCATTCAGTATTGATGTATCTGACACACCGCCTTCGCGAGCAGGCTCGCTCCCACAAGGGTCTTCACTGGTTTCTCAATAGGCGTCAGTCTTCGAACTCGCGCCGTTCGGCTTCAATCGCCTCAGCCAGTGCGCGGGCTTCGGCTTCTTCTTCGCTGAGTTCCGGTTCCGGCTGTTCGAGGGCGGCGACAGCGGCCAGGAGCTTCTCGCGGGCTTCGGCGACACCGAGAATGTCTTCTTCCGGTTCGGCGTCAGGCGCCGCTTCAAGTTCAACTTCAGCTTCAACAACCGGCTCGATGATCTCAGGCTCGGGCACCGGCGCTTCGCCATCCACCGCATCGCGCAGCAAATCGTCGAAATCGGTTTTGATGCCCTCTTCCATGCTGTCCAGCTCCAGCAGCAGGGAATGGAAACTGGTTTCTTCCTTCTCCTCCTCCGGCTCCGCGCTGGCGTCGGCCAGTTCCTGCAGACTCTGCGGCACCGGCGCGTCGTCGAAGTCGAGCACCGGTTCGGCTTCCATCTCGCGCAGTTCGGCCAGCGGCGGCAGGTCTTCGAGGTTTTTCAGGTTGAAGTGGTCGAGAAACGCCTTGGTCGTGGCGAACATCGCCGGTTTGCCCGGCACGTCGCGATAACCGACGACGCGGATCCACTCACGCTCGAGCAAGGTCTTGACGATGTTGCTGTTGACCGCCACGCCACGCACGTCTTCGATTTCGCCCCGGGTGATCGGCTGGCGATAGGCGATCAACGCGATGGTTTCCAGCAAGGCGCGGGAATAGCGCTGCGGGCGCTCTTCCCAGAGACGGCCGACCCACGGCGAGAACTTCTCGCGGATCTGCAAGCGATAGCCCGACGAGACTTCCTTGAGCTCGAAGGCACGGCCCTCGCAGGATTTGCCGAGCAGGGTCAGGGCTTTCTTGAAGACCGCCGGCTCCGGCCGCTCGCCTTCTTCAAACAGTTCATACAGGCGCTCAAGGGATTGCGGCTTTCCCGAGGCCAACAGAAAGGCTTCAAGCAGGGACGCCAGCTCGCGGGGTTCAGTCAGGTTCATACAGGGACTCGTTATTCGGCTCGGGCTCGCACGTGGATCGCGGCGAACGGCTCATTCTGCACCAGCTCGACCAAGGATTCCTTGACCAGTTCAAGGATCGCCATAAAAGTCACCACCACACCCAGGCGACCTTCTTCAGCGGTGAACAACTCGACAAACGGCACAAAACCGCCGCCCTTGAGCCGTTCCAGCACATCGCTCATGCGCTCGCGGGTGGACAGCGCTTCACGGCTGACCTGGTGGCTTTCGAACATGTCGCCACGGCGCAGCACCTCGGCCATGCACATCAGAATCTCTTCCAGCGCGACGTCGGGCAACAGCTTGCGCGCCCGCGCTTCCGGGGCGTCGAGCTTGGGCACGATCACATCGCGACCGACCCGGCTCAGACCATCAATACCTTCGGCAGCGGCCTTGAAGCGCTCGTATTCCTGCAAGCGGCGGATCAGTTCGGCGCGCGGGTCGTCTTCTTCATCTTCGACGGTTTCGGCGCGCGGCAGAAGCATGCGCGATTTGATCTCGGCGAGCATCGCCGCCATCACCAGATATTCGGCGGCCAGCTCCAGACGCACCGACTGCATCAACTCGACGTAGCCCATGTACTGGCGGGTGATTTCCGCCACCGGGATGTCGAGGATATTGATGTTCTGTTTGCGGATCAGATACAGCAGCAGGTCGAGCGGGCCTTCGAAGGCTTCAAGAAAGACTTCCAGCGCATCGGGCGGGATGTACAGGTCCAGCGGCATTTCCATGACCGCCTGACCATAGACCATTGCGAACGGCAGTTCCTGCTGGGCGCCGGCCTGGGGATCGACCACGGTTTCCACTGCGGACATTCAGGCCTCGACCATGAACGGCGTCGGATCGCCGCAACCAACGCGGACCACTTCCGGGTCGTCGCCGGTCAGGTCAATCACCGTTGAGGCCTTGATGCCGCCAAAACCGCCGTCGATGATCAGATCGACCTGATGCTCAAGCAACTGGCGCATTTCGTAGGGATCGCTGAGCGGGTCTTCATCGCCGGGCATGATCAGCGTCACGCTCATCAGCGGCTCGCCGAGTTCGGCCAGCAGCGCCAGCGCGATCGGATGGCTTGGCACGCGCAGGCCGATGGTGCGTTTTTTCGGATGCAGCAACAGGCGCGGCACTTCGCGGGTGGCGTTGAGAATAAAGGTGTAAGGGCCGGGTAGATGCGCCTTGAGAATGCGGAAGGTGCCGGTGTCGATCTTGGCGTAATTGCCCAGTTGCGACAGGTCGCTGCAGATCAGCGCGAAGTTGTGCTTTTCATCGAGCTGACGCAGACGTCGCACACGCTCGATGGCGGTCTTGTCGCCAATCTGGCAACCAATGGCGTAGGACGAGTCCGTGGGATAAATCACCACCCCGCCCTTGCGGATGATCTCGACCGCCTGTTTGATCAGGCGCGCTTGCGGGTTTTCCGGATGTATCTGGAAAAATTGACTCACATTCTCTACCTGTTCAGACGGCGGCAATATCTGTGTCATGTTTGAACCGACACCACAGGGGTGGAAGGTCCTCGGGAACCGGCCGGTACTGGCCGATCTCGGACCAGCCGCCAGGGCCATGGAAGTCACTGCCGGCGCTGACCAGCAGACCGAACTCACGGGCAAGGATCGCCAGGCTGCCCACCTGTTCTGCGGGCTGATGGCCATTGACCACCTCGATAGCATGCCCGCCTGCTTGAATATAGTCGGCAATCAGCTTTCGGCGCTTGCTACGGGTGAAATCGTAGTGCCATGGATGCGCCAGACTGACCCAGGCACCGGCGGCGCGCAGGGTGGCGACGGTGTCTTCCAGCGTCGGCCAGTGCAGCTTGACGTCGCCGAGCTTGCCGGCGCCGAGCCATTTGCGAAACGCCTCGGCGCGATCCTTTACATAACCTTCACGCACCATCCAGTCGGCGAAATGCGGCCGGGCCGGCGCGTTGCCGCTGTCGCCCAGTTCCTGCTGGATCTGCCGGGCGCCGTCGAGGGCACCGGGCATGCCCTTGAGGGCGAGCTTGCGGCTTATTTCTTCCGACCGCAGCCAGCGGCCATCGTGCAATTTGGCGATTGCTTCGACCAACGGCGCGGCGTTGACGTCGAAACCGTAGCCCAGCACGTGAATAGTCGCCCCGCCCCAGGTGCAGGACAATTCGACGCCGTTGACCAGTTGCATGCCCAACTCGGTGGCGGCAGTACGCGCCTCGGCGAGCCCCTCAAGGGTGTCGTGGTCGGTCAACGCCAGGACTCGCACGCCGTTTTCGAACGCTCGCGCAACCAGAACCGCAGGCGCCAGGGCGCCGTCGGAGGCCGTGCTGTGGCAGTGCAAATCAACATTCACGGGGAGTTGTAACCTCAAATCAGCTGGCGCTATCGCGCGCCCATATGTTTGTTATTATGCCGCCACATCCAGCTTCTGGCTCTCACTGTGAAACAATTCATCGATTTCATCCCGCTTCTGCTGTTCTTCATCGTTTACAAACTTGATCCACGGGTCGTCGACATTGCCGGCCAGCAAGTGACCGTAGGCGGTATCTACAGCGCCACGGCGATGCTGATCATCAGCTCGCTGGTGGTGTACGGCGCGCTGTTCATCAAGCAGCGCAAGCTGGAAAAGAGCCAATGGCTGACGCTGATCGCCTGCCTGGTATTCGGCAGCCTGACGCTGGCCTTCCACAGCGAAACCTTCCTGAAATGGAAAGCGCCGGTGGTCAACTGGCTGTTCGCTGCGGCGTTCATCGGTAGCCATTTCATCGGCGATCGCCTGCTGATCAAACGCATCATGGGCCACGCGCTGACCCTGCCAGACCCGGTCTGGACGCGCCTGAACATCGCCTGGATCGGCTTTTTCCTGTTCTGCGGCGCAGCCAACCTGTTCGTCGCCTTCACCTTCCAGAGCATCTGGGTCGACTTCAAGGTGTTCGGCAGCCTGGGCATGACCGTGCTGTTCCTGGTCGCACAGGGCGTTTACCTGTCGCGCCATCTGCATGACACCGATACCACAACGCCAAAAACCGAGGACTGACATGCTCTACGCCATCATTGCCACCGACGTTGCCAACTCGCTGGAAGCTCGCCTGGCCGCACGACCCGCTCATCTGGAACGCCTGCAAGCGCTCAAGGGCGAAGGCCGCATCGTGCTGGCCGGCCCGCACCCGGCCGTCGACAGCAATGATCCGGGCGCAGCGGGTTTCACCGGCAGCCTGATCGTCGCCGAGTTCGACTCCCTGAGCGCCGCACAGGCCTGGGCCGATGCCGATCCGTACATTGCCGCCGGCGTCTACGCCAATGTGATCGTCAAACCGTTCAAGCAAGTCCTGCCGTAACCGACCTGTTGGAACAGTGAGGGATTAATGTGGCGAGGGGATTTAGCGAAACGTCGCACCGCCCCGCTGGGTGGCGAAGCCGCCCCAAAACCCATCCAACGCGGTGTGTCTGACACACCGCATGCTCCCATTTCAGGACTGCTACGCAGCCCAACGGGGCGGTGCGACGTTTCGCTAAACCCCTCGCCACAGAATATTCATCAGCCACAAATTATTTGTCAGCCACCAACATCACCTCCTGCGCACTGAACCTTCTTGCTTCTCACCCATCTCAATCGCTCATTATTCTCGTTTGCCTGCCGACAACCTGCCCAATATCCATTTGGAAACAGGTGTCGCGATGCGCAAGGGTCCGTTGTGTCTGATGTTGCTCACGTTGTCGATCATGGCCCCCGCCCATGGTGAGGAAACCACCGAAAGCGGCAGCTCCACACCATTGTCATTGAGCGCCGGCAGCCAGATCACCGAGCTGCAACAGCGGCTCAAGGCCAGTGAGCAGCAGCGCGAAGAACTGAACAAACAACTGCAAAATGCCGACAACACTCGCGAAAGCGCCCAGCTCGCCCGGCTGCGCCAGGAGAACCAGCGTCTGAAGCTGCAACTCAAGGAAGCCCAGGCCAGCCCGCTGCCGCGTTTGCTGACCGATCAACAGCAGTGGTTCGTCACTGGCGCCGGGGTAGCGCTATTGGCGCTGCTCTGCGGTATCTTTGCCAGTGGTGCAAGCCGAAAACGTCGGCAATGGCTAAATTGAGTGAGTCATGAGCGAGCTGTTACTGATTGATGATGACCAGGAGTTGTGCGAACTCCTGAGTAGCTGGTTGAGCCAGGAAGGCTTCCAGGTGCGCGCCTGCCACGACGGCCAGAGCGCGCGCAAGGCGTTGGCCGAAACCGCCCCGGCGGCGGTGGTGCTGGACGTGATGCTGCCCGACGGCAGCGGTCTGGAACTGCTCAAGCAATTGCGCAACGACCACGCCGACCTGCCGGTGCTGATGCTGTCAGCGCGTGGCGAACCGCTGGACCGCATCCTCGGCCTCGAACTGGGCGCCGACGATTACCTGGCCAAACCCTGCGACCCCCGCGAACTGACCGCGCGCCTGCGCGCCGTGTTGCGGCGCAGCCATCCCGCCGCTGTGTCAACGCAACTTGAGCTGGGCGACCTGAGTTTCAGCCCGGTGCGCGGCGTGGTCAGCATCGACGAAAAAGAACTGACCCTGACCGTCTCCGAAAGCCGCCTGCTCGAAGCCCTCCTCAAGCAGCCCGGCGAGCCGCTGGACAAACAGGAACTGGCGCAACTGGCCCTCGGCCGCAAGCTGACCCTGTACGACCGCAGCCTCGACATGCACGTCAGCAACCTGCGCAAAAAAATCGGCCCCCACCCCGACGGCCGCCCGCGCATCGTCGCGCTGCGTAGCCGTGGTTACTACTACAGTCTATAAGACCTGCGCCGTGTAGAAGTGAGCCTGCTCGCGATGGCGGTGTGTCAGTCAACACATTCTTTTCTGGCACCGCCATCGCGAGCAGGCTCACTCCTACAGAGGGGTATCTGATCGTTTCCGCGCTCTGTAGGAAATGCAGCCATCGGTGGCTTTGCAGTGGTTAATCGGGCATCGAACGAATAATGTCGGCCAAATCGTCCTTGGTTATCTCGTTGGCCTTAATGGCAGCGGCAATGTCTTTTTTGGAAAGTGGGAAACGCTTGAAAATTTCTTGCAAAGTATTCGCATCAACATTTGCCAGCCAGAGCGGATCAATGAAAGAACCGCCGTACTCAGGCTTCATCGGTACTTCTTCGTGGGCAATCGTACCCTTATGATTGAGATACACCACATAACGATCATGCCCTTCAGGAAAGCTTTTATCGTGATATAGCGTAGTACCCTGCGGCAGCACGTAGTAATTTTCGTCGCCGTTTGGACCCTCGATCAGCAACGGTTCTTTAGTTTTGATCATCTTCTTATCGTGCCCCTGCGAACCATGATCAAAAATCAGGAATGCCAAAAAAATCGCATTGACCGATAAAGCTGCCATCAGCCATGGGCCGAGTTGCCTGGTAAACGTTTTATTAGTCATAGGGAAGCTCGGTATTCGCTTTGTTAAGGCACGCAGCCGTTGTTCTTTCGCTGAGCGACAATGTCGTATAAATGAGGATCACAGCCTGGGCCCGTGCATTATCCAAAAGATCGCAGCCTTCAGCACCTCCTGCACTGGATATGTGTAAGGCCGGGCACGAAGCGTCTTTACCGAAGCTTTACGCTGCGCTGACCGCCGCTGACCTTGATCTGCGTAATCTGCACTCATCCGGAACGTACCGGGAACGAGACAAGGAGATACACCATGCGCAAGACTCTTATCGCTCTGATGTTCGCTGCCGCTCTGCCAACCGTGGCCATGGCCATGCCGCAAGATGGCGGTCCGCTCGGTGGTCCACTGGATGGCCCGCGCCACGGCGGTCAGATGCACGGCGGCATGCACGGCAAAGGCCCGTACAGCCAGCTCGACCTGACCCGCGAACAGCGCGAGCAGATTCGCAAGATCATGGGCGAGCAGATGCACGAGCGTAAGCAGGTGGTCGACAAGTACCTGGAGAAACTCTCGCCGGCCGACCAGAAAGCCATGAAGGACGAGATAGCGGCCAACCACAAGAAAGCCGAGTCCGATGTCCGTGCACTGCTTAAGCCCGAGCAACAGAAGCAGTTCGACGAGATCCAGAAGAAACGCGCCGAACGCCGCGCCGAATGGGCCGAGTTCAAGGCCTGGAAAGCGCAGCAGGCACAAAAGGCGCAATAATGGCTTAACCCTGGGCCCGACGACTTACCTCGTCGGGCCTGTTCCATTCAAATCGAATGTGGGAGCGAGCCTGCTCGCGAAGGCGGTGTATCAACCAGCGATGGTTTGACTGACACTACGTCTTCGCGAGCAGGCTCGCTCCCACATTTGAACGGTGTGATTTTCGAGGAGTTTCTGTGCGTTCACTGTTCTGGCGGATTCTTGCGAGCTTCTGGCTGGCCATCGCTCTGGTAGCCGGGCTGTCGATTCTGCTCGGGCACATGCTCAATCAGGACGCGTGGATTCTCAGCCGCCATCCCGGCCTCAACACGCTGGCGGCAGAATGGACGCAGACTTACGAAACCCAAGGCGAAGAAGCCGCGCAGGACATCCTCGAACAACGCAAACGCCAGTATCACATCGACGTTCAGGTGCTCAACGAAACCGGCGATCCGGTGGTGCGTGGCACTTTCCCGCGCCGCGCCGCAGCATTCGAAGCGCGGCAGAACAACGATGACCGCCGCTTGCCGTGGCGGCGTCTGACCGACGAAATCACCAGCGAAAAAACCGGTGATACCTACCTGTTCATCTACCGCATCCCGCACCCCGAACTCGACGCCTGGCACCGCGAAAGCCTGCTCTGGCCGCTGAGTGCGCTGGGCATCGCGCTGGTGGTGTTGACGCTGTTCAGTTTGCTCGTGACTTTCTCCATCACCCGCCCACTGAGTCGCTTGCGCGGCGCGGTGCATGATCTGGGGCAGACCACATATCAGCAGAACAGTCTGGCGAAACTGGCCAACCGCCGTGACGAATTCGGCGTGCTGGCCACCGATTTCAACCGCATGGGCGCGCGCCTGCAAAGCCTGATCGGCAGTCAGCGCCAGTTGCTGCGCGATGTCTCCCACGAACTGCGCTCACCACTGGCGCGCCTGCGCATCGCGCTGGCTTTGGCCGAGCGCGCCAACCCTAAAGAGCGTGAGAAACTGTGGCCACGGCTGACCCGCGAATGCGACCGGTTGGAGGCGTTGATCAGTGAAATTCTGGTGCTGGCGCGAGTCGATGCCGACAATGCCAGCGCTGAAGAAGTGGACCTGAATGCGTTGCTCGCCACGCTGCAAAAGGATGCGCAGCTCAGCTCCCCCGAGCAGACCGTACGCCTGCAAGCCGAGCCGCAGCTGAATCTCAAAGGCTGGCCAACGATGATCGAACGCGCGGTAGATAATCTGCTGCGCAACGCCCAGCGCTTCAACCCGAGCGATCAGCCGATCGAATTGCACGCTACGCGGCAGGGAGAGCGGATTGTCATCAGCGTGCGCGACCACGGGCCGGGGGTGCAGACCGAACATCTGAGTCAGTTGGGCGAGCCGTTTTATCGCGCGCCGGGGCAGACCGCTGCCGGGCATGGCCTGGGGCTGGCGATTGCCAAACGGGCAGCGGAACGGCATGGCGGCACGCTGACGCTGGCCAATCATCCGCAGGGCGGCTTTGTGGCGAGTCTGGAATTGCCGTTGGTACCGGGAGTCGTGGTCCAGCCCTGAAAAAGCCCCTCACCCCAACCCTCTCCCGGAGGGAGAGGGGGCCGACCGAGTTGTCTGCCGTTGTGCATCGACCTTATGGATTCGCAGAAACTAGACGTCCGGTATCCCGACGCTGGATTCAGCGAAGGTCGCTCAGGTCGGTGTAACTCCAAAGCATCCCCCAATCAGTCCCCTCTCCCTCTGGGAGAGGGTTAGGGTGAGGGGCTTTTGATCTTCAGGCCTTACCGGGCCAGGCGCTGACGAACTCAGCCAGATCAACCTTCTCCGCCACGCGCGGCTCTTTCTGCGGCGTGCCGAGATAGAGAAACGCGATCACCTCCTCGCCTTCCACCAGCCCCAAGCCTTCGGCCACATGCTTTGAGTACGCCAGATCCCCGGTGCGCCACACTGCGCCAATCCCCTGCGCATACGCCGCCAGCAGAATCCCGTGAGCCGCACAGCCGGCCGTAAGCAGTTGCTCGGCCTTCGGATATTTCACGTGTTCCTGCAATTTCGCGATGACCACAACCACCAGCGGCGCGCGCAGTGGGCCGTTGCGCGCCTTGTCGATCATCGCGTCGGTGACTTCGCCGCTCTGCTGGCGGGCCGCCTCGGCCAGCAACTCGCCCATTTGCTCACGCGCTGCGCCTTCGACGGTCAAAAAGCGGTACGGCTGCAAGTGCCCGTGATCCGGGGCACGCAAGGCCGCGCCGAACAGGGCTTCGCGCTGCTCGGCAGTGGGGGCCGGTTCGACCAGTCGGGGAACGGAAACACGGTTGAGCAACGCGTCGAGAGCCTGCATCGGCCACCTCCTTTGAAAAATGTGCGGCTATTCTAGCTTCATCTGCGCAGCGCCTGCCGGTTTACATGCCTTGCCCCACAGGTAGAATGGCGCCCTTCTCCCACCAGCCCGAGCGGATTTCATGGCGTTGCCGACCTTACGGATCATTGGTTTTATCATCGGCATCTTCCTGATCACGCTGGCTGTGGCCATGGTCGTGCCGATGGCCACGCTGGTGATTTTCGAGCGCACCAGCGATCTGCCGTCGTTCCTCTGGGCGAGCATGATCACCTTTGTCGCCGGCCTCGCTCTGGTGATACCCGGCAGACCAGAACACATTCACCTGCGCCCGCGCGACATGTACTTGCTGACGGTCAGCAGCTGGCTGGTGGTGTGCATCTTCGCCGCGCTGCCGTTTCTGCTGACCCAGCACATCAGCTACACCGACTCGTTCTTCGAAAGCATGTCCGGCATCACCGCCACCGGTTCCACCGTGCTCAACGGCCTGGACAACATGTCGCCGGGGATTCTGATGTGGCGGTCGCTGCTGCACTGGATCGGCGGCATCGGCTTCATCGGCATGGCCGTGGCGATTCTGCCGCTGCTGCGCATCGGTGGCATGCGCCTGTTCCAGACCGAATCCTCCGACCGCTCGGAAAAGGTCATGCCGCGCTCGCACATGGTGGCGCGGCTGATCGTGGCGGCCTACGTCGGCATCACCATTCTCGGCAGCCTGGCGTTCTGGTGGGCCGGGATGAGCCCGTTCGATGCGATCAACCACGCGATGTCGGCGATTTCCACCGGTGGCTTCTCGACCTCCGACCAGTCGCTGGCCAAGTGGACGCAACCGGCAGTTCATTGGGTGGCGATTGTCATCATGATCCTCGGCAGCCTGCCGTTCACCCTCTACGTGGCGACGCTGCGCGGCAACCGCCGTGCGTTGATCAGGGATCAACAGGTGCAGGGTTTGCTGGCGATGTTGCTGGTGACCTGGCTGGTGCTCGGCACCTGGTACTGGTGGACCACCAAGCTGCATTGGCTGGAAGCGCTGCGGCATGTGGCGCTGAACGTGACCTCGGTAGTCACTACCACCGGTTTCGCCCTCGGCGACTACAGCCTGTGGGGCAACTTCTCGCTGATGCTGTTTTTCTACCTGGGCTTTGTCGGCGGTTGCTCAGGTTCGACGGCGGGCGGGATCAAGATTTTCCGTTTCCAGGTCGCCTATATCCTGCTCAAGGCCAACCTCAATCAGCTGATCCACCCGCGCGCGGTGATCAAGCAGAAGTACAACGGTCACCGCCTCGACGAAGAGATCGTCCGTTCGATCCTGACCTTCTCGTTCTTCTTCGCCATCACCATCTGCGTAATCGCGCTGCTGCTGTCGCTGCTCGGGGTCGACTGGATGACCGCGCTGACCGGCGCCGCCAGCACCGTGTCCGGCGTCGGCCCGGGCTTGGGCGAAACCATCGGCCCGGCCGGCAACTTCGCCACCCTGCCGGATGCGGCGAAGTGGATTCTGTCGTTCGGCATGCTGCTCGGCCGACTGGAGATCATTACGGTGTTTGTGCTGTGTATTCCGGCGTTCTGGCGTCATTGACCGCGTCCGGCACCTGCGTCAGGCGCAAGCGGTACTCGCCGGGCGTGGTGTCGAACCAGCGGCGAAACGCGCGAAAGAAGTTGCTCGGGTCGGCAAAGCCCAACAGGTAAGCGATTTCCAGCAAGGTCATGCTCGGTTGCGCCAGATATTGCTCGGCCAGCTCGCGCCGGGTGTCGTCGAGCAACTGCTGAAAACTGGTGCCCTCCTCCTGCAAGCGCCGCTGCAAAGTGCGCTGCGACAGGTGCAGCGTCTGCGCCACGGTGTCACGCTTGGGCTCGCCCTGGGGCAATAAACGACACAGCACCTGCCGTGCCCGGTGCGTCACGCGACTTTCGGAAAACCGCGCCAGATATTCCCCGGCAAAGCGATCATGCAACAGCGCCATGGCTTCGTTGGCGGTCGGCAGCGGCGCCTCCATATCGGCACGTTCGAAGATCAACGCATCGTAAGGCGCGTTGAACACCAGCGGCGCGTGAAAGGCTTCTTTATAGGGTTGCAGGTTTGTCGGCTGATCACCCTGAACCAACACTTTGACCGGGTGCAGCGGGCGCCCGGTCAGCCAGCCGCACAGCGCCAACGCGCAGGCCAGTGACGCTTCGGCGCTCTGCCGGGTCGGCGGCAGGTGATCGCCGTGCACGGTGAGAATCAGCGCGTAACCTTCATCGAGCAAGCGAAAGCTCAAGTCGGCGCTTTCGGCAATGATGCGTTGATAGCGCACCAGACGCTGGAAACCTTCGGCCAGGGTATTGCTCGACATCAGCGCGTAGCCGGCGACATGAAACGAGGCCGGGCGCACCACTTTGCCCATGTTCAGGCCGATCGCCGGGTTGCCGGACACCTCGACCGCGCGCTGCCAGAGCCGGGTCATGGAATCCTGCGGGAAACGCGCATCCGGATCTTCCAGGGCAGTGAAATCCAGCCCCAGTTGCTTGAACAGAACCCGGCAATCCAGGCCGTCCATCTCCAGTGCTTTGACAATCCCCATCGCCCAGCTTGCAGAAGTCGTTCGTTCGCTCATGGTTGTTATTCTTTTACATGACGGGCTGCAGATAACCGCCCTATTTGCGAAGGATACTAAAGTGGCGCCGATTGTCACTGGCCCACGCCAATGATCACTCTAGACTCAAATAAGCTCCCCGCCGAACAACTTGTTGCCAGAACAATCACCACAGAGAGCGCGGTCGTGGAAAACATCAAGCAGTTCAACAGCTTCGCCGAGTTCTATCCGTATTACCTCGCCGAGCACAGCAACAGCACCTGCCGTCGTCTGCATTTCATCGGCACTTCTCTGGTCATCTTCATCCTCGCCCTGAGCATCGCCAAAGGCGCCTGGCTGCTGTTGCTGGCATTGCCTGTGGCCGGTTACAGCTTTGCCTGGATCGGCCATTTCTTTTTCGAGAAAAACCGCCCGGCGACGTTTCAGCATCCGCTGTACAGCCTGCTCGGCGATTTCGTCATGTACCGCGACATGATTCTCGGTCGCGTGGCGTTCTGAATGAGGGTCTGCCAATGAATGCCCATGCTCGCTTCACCCATATGAAGGACGGCACCGAGGAAGACTGGGCGATTATCGCCGCCGATTTCAGTGCCTATGCCAGACAGCTGCCATCGCGGATCCTCGCGCATTTGAAGCTGCTTGAGGGCGACTTCGGCGGTTTCCCCGTGGACCGCCTGACCCACTCGTTGCAAACCGCGACCCGCGCCTTTCGCGACGGGCGTGACGAGGAATACGTGGTCTGCGCGCTGTTGCACGACATTGGCGACACCCTCGGTTCCTACAACCATCCGGACATCGCCGCAGCGATTCTCAAGCCGTTCGTGAGTGCGGAAAATCTGTGGATGGTGGAGAAGCACGGCATCTTTCAGGGCTATTACTTCTTTCATCACCTGGGCATGGACCGGCACTTGCGCGAGCAATTCAAGGATCATCCGCAGTTCCAGGCCACTGCCGAATTTTGCGCCAAGTACGATGCGGCGGCGTTTGATCCGGCGTATGACACGCTGCCGCTGAGTTTCTTCGAGCCGATGATGGAAAGGCTGTTTGCGCAACCGAAGAACTCGATTTACAAAGCCGCGATGCAAGAACACAGCCCGGCCTGAGAACACATGTGGGAGCGAGCCTGCTCGCGAAAGCGCGGTATCAGGCACAGAAGTTTTGTCTGACACTACGCCTTCGCGAGCAGGCTCGCTCCCACAGGGTTCTCTTTCGCTCAGGCGATTTCGGCAACTTTGGCAGCTTTCAATTCCGCCTCCCGCGCCTGGGCATCCGCCAATCGATACAACTCGATCGTGCCGTCCCAATGCTCGATCAGCGCTGTGCACGATTCGACCCAGTCGCCGCAATTGAGGTAGTCCACCTCCCCCACCTTGCGAATCTCGGCATGGTGAATATGCCCGCAAACCACGCCATGCAGTTCGCGCTTCACACACTCGTGGGCGATGGCTTCTTCAAAGTCGCTGATGAAACTCACCGCTGTCTTGACCTTGTGCTTCAGGTACGCCGACAGCGACCAGTATCCGTAGCCATAACGGGCACGCCAGTGATTGAGCCAGCGGTTGAGGGTCAGGGTGAATTCATAAGCCGAGTCGCCGAGAAACGCCAGCCAGCGGTGATAACGGGTGATCACATCGAACTGATCGCCGTGGATCACCAGCAAATGCCGGCCATCGGCGGTGACATGCACCGCTTCGTCGACCAACTGGATATTGCCCAGAATCAGCTTCGAATAGCGCCGCAGGAATTCGTCGTGGTTGCCGGTGACGTAGATTACCTCGGTGCCGCGCTTGCTCATGGTCAGCAGGCGGCGGATGACGTTGGTGTGGGCTTGCGGCCAGTACATGCCGCTGCGCAGTTTCCAGCCATCGATGATGTCACCGACCAGATAAACCTTGTCGGCGTGGTAGCCCTTGAGAAATTGCGACAAGTGCTCGGCCTGGCAATCCCGCGTGCCCAGGTGCACATCGGAGATCCACAGGGTTCGCACCCGTTGTTTGCGGCTGGGTCGGGCGAGCTCGGCGCTGGTCATGGGCAACCCTCTGCGATGTTTTCGCCAGCTTGCGCGCGCCCGGTTAATCGACCGTGACAGGCGTGAGTCAGTCGTGTGACAGCGCATCCGGCGTACGGCGGTGTAGACTGACGGCCACTTCGGAGACAACCTGCCATGCGACCGATCCTCACCCTGCGCCAGTACACCCACGACTTGATTGTGCACAGCCACGAGCACGCGCAGTTGGTGTTCGGGCTGTCCGGTGCGCTGGATTTCGAGGTCGAGGGCTGTGGCAGCCAAGTGCGTCAGCAGAGTGTCGTGGTGGTTCCGTCCGGCGCTCATCATGCCTGCGACAGTCCCCAAGGCAGCAGCTGCCTGGTGCTCGACATCCCTGAAGGGCAATGGGCGCAGGACTCGCTGGGCGCGCATGCCGAGGCCAGTCGCCGCTTGCTCGATCATCCGGGGCGGCTGTCGCTGGACTCGGGGCAGAGCCAATTGGTCAACTGGCTGGCGAACAGTCCGGTCAGCGATCCGTTGATAGCGCAGCAAGGCGCAGTGTTGCTGCTGGCCAGTCTCAATCACGCGCAACCTGCCGAACTCCGCGCGCGTCGCCTGCCCTACGCCGCGCTGGATGCGCACATCGAGCAATACGCCGGCTATCCGCTGCAAGTCGCTGACCTGGCGCGCGTGGCCGGGTTGTCCAGCGCGCGCCTGCACGCACGGTTCATGGCCGAATGCGGACAGACGCCGATGGATTACATCCGCAGTCGACGCCTGCATCTCGCGGTGCAACTGCTGCGCGACACTGCATTGCCGATTGGTGAAGTAGCCAGTCGCGTCGGTTACAGCTCGCAAAGTGCGTTCTCGGCCGCAGTCCTACGTGAGTTCGGCTCCTCGCCCGGACATCTTCGGCGCGATTCCTGCGACAAAAGACGATAGCCTGCCGACAGACTTGCAGGTCGAGACGCGGTTCAATGGCCCCATGAAGTTAAACCTGAAAAAAGGAATGCAATGACTCCGCGTACCGCCCTCGGCGCTCTGCATATTGGCGCTTTGATGTTCGGCCTGACCGGTGTGTTCGGCAAACTCGCTGCCGCATCCCCTGCTGTGATCGTCTTTGGACGTGCGGCTTTTGCCGTGCTCGCCCTGGCATTTTTCGCCCGTTTCGCCAGCCAGCATGGTTGGCAGAAACTTCAGGCCGTGGACTGGCGGCGCCTCGCCCTCAGCGGCGTTTTGCTGGCCGGGCACTGGGTGAGTTTTTTCGTATCGGTGAAGATCGCCGGGGTGGCCATCGCCACCTTGGGCTTTGCCAGTTTCCCGGCGTTTACGGTGATTCTCGAAGGACTGATTTTCCGCGAACGCATCCGTGCCAATGAAATCGTCCTGGTGGTATTGGTCAGCATCGGTCTGGTGCTGGTGACGCCCGCATTTGATCTGGGCAGCGGCGCCACCGTCGGCTTGCTTTGGGCCGTACTGTCCGGCCTGCTGTTTTCCCTGCTGTCGCTGACCAACCGCGCCAGTTCCGGACGCATCCCGGCGGTGCAGGCGGCGTTGTGCCAGAACGTCGTCGTGGCGCTGTGTCTGTTGCCGGTCGCGGCGCCGCAGTTGAGTCAGGTCCGAGCGCTGGACTGGTTGTGGATCGCCCTGCTCGGAGTGTTCTGCACGGGCGTGGCGCACAGCCTGTTCGTCGCCAGTCTGGCGGTGATCAAGGCACGCACGGCGGCAGTGGTGTTCGCCATGGAACCGGTCTACGGCATCACCATCGCCTGGCTGCTGTTCAGTGAAACCCCAACCCTGCGCATGCTCATCGGTGGCGCGCTGATCATCGTCGCGATTGTGGTGTCGGCGCGGATGTCAGGCTCGGCCGACAAGAAAACCGTCGCCGCCGAGGCCGCCTCTCACTGAGAGCGGTCGTTGTGGCCGAGGTCGCGGTCAGGATCGATCTGATCGCGCACTCGCTGCTTCAATACCTTGGCCTCAGGGAAACCACCGTCGGTCTTGCGCTCCCAGATCTGCACACCCGCACAAGTGATATGAAACACCCCACCGGTGCCCGGCACCAACGACACTTTGCCCAAGTCGTCAGCGAAGGTGCTGAGCAGTTCCTGAGCCAGCCACGCCGCGCGCAGCAGCCACTGGCATTGGGTGCAATAAGTGATGACAACTTCGGCTTTGGCAACGGTCATGATCGCTGAAACTCCTGAGACAGAGGGCGCCGCTATAATAGCCGGCTTTACCGCTTGCCCCGAGACTCACAATGCGCCGTTTGTTGCTCTGCCTGCTGCTTGGTTTCCTTCCCCTGCTGGTTCTCGCCAGTGAGGCGCCACGACCGAAAGTCGGCCTGGTGCTGTCCGGCGGTGCTGCGCGCGGGCTGGCGCACATCGGCGTGCTCAAGGCGCTGGAAGAACAAGGCATCAGGATCGACGCGATTGCTGGCACCAGCATGGGCGCGGTAGTCGGCGGCCTGTACGCCTCGGGCTACAAGGTCGACGAACTGGAAAAACTCGCCCTGAGCATCGACTGGCAAGCGGCGCTGTCCGATGCGCCGCCGCGTGAGGACGTGCCATTTCGACGCAAGCAGGACGACCGCGATTTTCTGGTGAAGCAGAAACTCAGCTTCCGCGACGACGGCAGTCTCGGCCTGCCATTGGGGGTGATTCAGGGCCAGAACCTCGCACTGTTGCTGGAAAGCCTGTTGGCGCACACCAGCGACACCCGCGACTTCGACAAACTGCCGATCCCGTTTCGCGCCGTGACCACTGACATCGCCAATGGCGAAAAAGTGGTGTTTCGCAAAGGTCACCTGCCGCAAGTGATCCGCGCGAGCATGTCGATCCCGGCGGTGTTCGCCCCGGTCGAGCTCGATGGGCGCCTGCTGGTGGACGGCGGCATGACCGACAACATCCCGCTGGATGTCGCGCGGGAGATGGGCGTCGACATCGCCATCGTCGTCGATATCGGCACACCTCTGCGCAATCGCAAGCAACTGACTACCGTGGTGGACGTGCTCAATCAGTCGATCACCTTGATGACCCGGCGCAACTCCGAAGAACAACTGGCGACTCTGCATGCCAATGACGTGTTGATCCAGCCTGCGCTGGCCGCGTTCGGCGTGACCGATTTCGGCAAGGCTCAAGAGATGATCGACGCCGGTTATCGCGCCACGCGAATCCTCGATGCGCGGCTGGCGCAGCTGAAGCCGACTCAAACCCAGGACGCGGAATTGAACGCCGCCCGCCAGCCTGGGCAACGCACGCCGATCATTACCGGGATCCGCATCGAAAATGACTCGAAAGTCGACGATGACGTGATTCGCTATTACATCCGCCAACCGATCGGCGCGCCGCTGGACCTGGGCCGCCTGCATTCGGACATGGGCACGCTGTACGGCCTCGATTACTTCGATCAAGTACGTTACCGCGTGGTGCACAAAGGCCAGGATCACACCTTGGTCATCAGTGCCAGCGGCAAGCGCAGCGGCACCGATTATTTGCGGGTCGGCCTCAATCTGTCGGACGACATGCGCGGCGACAGTGCTTTCAACCTTGGTGCGAGCTATCGCGTCAACGGCATCAACCGCCTCGGTGCGGAATGGCTGACCCGCGCGCAGATCGGCGACAAGCAGGAGCTGTACAGCGAGTTCTATCAGCCGCTGGACGTCGGCTCGCGTTACTTCGTCGCACCCTACGGGTCGTTCGAGGCGCAGAACGTTGACTCGGTGCTGGATAACGATCCGATCGCCCAGTATCGCGTCGAGCGCTACGGCTTCGGCCTCAATCTTGGGCGGCAGATCGGCAACAACGGTGAAGTGCGACTCGGCGTCGGCCAGGCCTGGGGCAAAGCTGATGTGCGCATCGGTGATCAGGATCTGCCGAGCGAGAGTTTCAACGAAGGCTTCTATACCGTGAAGTATTCCTACGACTCGCTGGACAACGTCTACTTTCCGCACGAGGGCAAGGACGTCAGCCTGACGTTTGCCCAGTTCGAACCGGGCCTGGGTTCAGACAATCGCTATCGCCAGTGGGAACTGAATTTCGACAAGGCCATGAGCCACGGGCCGGATACGCTGATTCTCGGCGGGCGCTACGGCCGCACGCTGGACGATGCCAATGTGGTCACCTCAAGCTTCCTGCTCGGCGGCGCGCGGCAGTTGTCGGGGTTCCGTGAGGACGCGCTGTCCGGGCAGAATGTCAGCCTGATGCGCGCGGTGTACTACCGCCGCCTGACGCCGCGCTCGTATCTGCCGCTGGACTTCCCGCTGTACGCCGGCGCCTCGCTGGAACGCGGTCGGGCGTGGAACAACGACAATGAGTTCGACAGCGGCTACATCAATGCCGCGAGTGTGTTTATCGGCTTCGACACGCCGCTGGGGCCGTTGAACTTCACGTATGGGTTGAATGATGCGGATGAGCAGGCGGTTTATCTGAATCTGGGGCAGACGTTCTGACGCCTTCGCGAGCAGGCTCGCTCCCACAGGGAAAGCACATTCCATTGTGGGAGCGAGCCTGCTCGCGAAGGCGGTGTCGGATGAACGCGAAATCCGTTGGCGCTCAGCGAATCCCCGCCAACAACGTCCTTGCCGTCTGCTTCAACGGCTCATCCCCTTCCCTGAGCAATTCATTGAGCAGCGCGATCGCACTGTCGATGTCGCCATCGTCGATGCAGGTTTGTGCCTGTTCGAGCTTGCCGGCGGCCTCGGTGTCAGTGTCGGTGGACTCGGGTAATTGCAGATCCAGAGGTTCCAGCACCAGCGACGGCTCGGGATCGCCGAACTCGTTGAGAAAGTCATCGTCGAGCGGCTGGGCGTCGGGTTCGGGGATCCATTCAAGTTCGGCTTCTTCGGCAGATGCAGCCTGTGGCAGTTCGAAATCGACAGGTAGCACCGACAGGCTGGTGCCCAGCTCTGGATCATCAATCGGCGGTGCGGCGGCATCAGTGCGGCTATCGTTCAGATCCCAATTTGAATCCATCGACAGCTCGCCCAGATTCAATTCGAAATCATCCTCGAGAGCGCTGGGCGACGCTGCAAGCGGCGCGGCTGCGGTCGCTGCCGAGGCCACGGGCAGTTCGGGCGCGATTGGCGTTGCTGCAAATGCCGCCGGTGCGGCGCCTGCCAGTTTTGCATGGCGAGCGCGGATTTCAATCAGTTCACGGTCATCGACGCCAAGCGCACGCAGGCGGTTTTCCTGCTGTTCAAAAGCGCCGCTGTCACCCTGGCGCCCAAGAACCTCCAGCAACTGCAGACCGAGATCAATGCGTTCAGGCTCCTTGTGCAAGGCATCGCGCAGCAGCCCGGCCGCTTCGCTGAGTCGACCGTAGGCCAGATAGATGCCCACGGCCTCCAGCACGTCGCCGGCACCGGGCTCGTCACGATGATCAGCGGCCGCGTGCGCACCGACAGATTGTTGAAGCTCGGGCTCGTCGACGTCTTCTTCGGCGCTCACGGGCAGTAGCGGCAGCGGCGTGCCATCTGCTGTCGAACGTTGCTGACGGCGACGTATGAGCAACGCAGCCAGCACGCCCAGTAGCAATATCAGTCCGCCGAGCAGCGGCCAGTTCACGCCATCGTCTGCCGCCTCGACCGGGGCTGAAACAGCGGCCGGAGCCGGCGCGACCACAGGTGGTGGCGGCGCTTTCTGCACTTCGGCCAGACGGGTTTGCAACTCCTCGATCTGCTTCTTGCCGTCGGCTATTTGCACTTGCTGCTCTTGCAGCCTGAGGTTCTGTTCGTCGAGGGTCTTTTGCAGTTGCTGGGTGAGCAGCACGCTGGCGGCCAGTTGCTCGGCCTGCGCATCGTTGGCAGGTGCCGCCGGCGTTGGCGGCACAGGCGCCGCAGTGCGTTTGCCCTGGGCAGCCTGAGGCGGTGCGGTAACCGGTTCGACGGTTGGAAATTCGGAGGATTGCGGGCGCGGATCCGGCTCGTCGGTGGCGGGCACGATGCCCGGCGAACCCGGCGGGTCGATCAGCACCGTGTACTCGCGCAACAGACGGCCGTTGGGCTGATCGAGCTGCACGAGGAAGTTCAGGAAAGGTTCGTTGACCGGTTTGCCGGACGTCACCCGGATCATCTGGCGGCTGCCGCGCAGGATCGGGGTGAACTTGAGATCATTGAGAAAGAACACCCGCTCGACGCCCGCCCGGCCGAACTCATCCGCCGAAGCCAGGCTGGCCGAGAGATCGTTTTGCGTCAACGTGCCGACATCGACCAGCGCGATGTCGGCCTTGAACGGCTGATTGAGGGCTGAGTGAACAGTGATCTCGCCCAACCCCAACGCCATCGACCAGGTCGAATAGCTGAATACGCCAGCGAGCAGCAGCCATTTGGCGCCCCCGCGCAGCACGTGCCGACTTGCGAGCATGAGCATCCCTTAAATAAGCAAAACCGGTTTCTATGCGTTCGCACATCCGGTACGAACACGATATTGCCCAGTAGTTCTTATAGTCGGCTCAGCGCGATCTCTCAAAAAATCACTGGCGGGATGTGCCTCAAGATTTTTCCAGGTTGGCCAGAATGTGCCCGTGTACGCGCATGCACACCTTCAAATCCGCCTCATCGACGCCCTCGAACAATTCGTGGCGCAGTTGCGTGGCAATGGTTTCGATTTGTTCGATCAGAGGCAAGGCAGGTGCACAGAGCACGATTTTTTTCGCCCGACGGTCTTCCATCACTGACTGGCGTTGCACCAGTCCCTGGTTCTCCAGACTATCGAGCAAGCGCGCCAGGGTCGGGCCTTCGACGCCGACACTCTGCGCCAGTTCGCGTTGGGTCGGCGCCTCTTCGAAACGCGCCAGATGCAGCAGCACCAGCCAGCGCGCCTGCGACAGGCCCAGCCCGGCGAGACGACGATCCAGTTCGGCACGCCAGCCACGGGACATCTGGGCCAGTTGCATACCAAAGCGATGTTGATCGGTTAACGGCATAAAACACTCACGGTTAGACTGAAAATACGGAAAATCTAATTATTAGTCAGCTAAGCATGGGCGGCAGTTATAGGCAAGAGTCGCTCTGTACTGAATCGTTACAACTGCACGGGGCTTGGCGCATACGTCGTTTCACATCTCGAATTCAGACTGCAAAGCCGCCCGCACGCAATACAGCACGCCTTCCGGCACACGCCCGGCAAACAGCTCAGCCACTTCAGCGACGGACGGCAACTCGCCCTCCCCGTCGAGAAACGCGTCCTGCACTTCGCCCATCAATTCCTCAGGCAAATCCAGCGCCTGCTCCAGCGACAATTGTTGCTTGCCGATGGCTTCGGCGAGCATGGCGTAGACGTTCTTCTCCGAGCATTGCAACTGCCCGGCGATCTGCAGCGGGGTCATGCCGGCGCGGGCCAGGGTGATCAGCTCGTGACGGACATCGGCGACCACCTTCGGCGCCTCCGCCTCGCCGCCGAGTACTTCGAGGAAGGCTTCGCCGTAACGTTCCAGCTTGCGTGCGCCGACGCCGCTGACCCGGGCCATTTCCGCCAGCGAGGTTGGCTGGCTGCGGAGCATTTCCAATAGCGTCGAGTCGGGGAAGATGACATATGGCGGCACGCCGTGTTCTTCGGCGAGTTTGCGCCGTAGTGCGCGCAAGGCTTCCCACTGTTCGCGTTCCTCGCCGCGCACCAGTTGGCTGGCCTGGCTCTTGCTGCCCGTTTTGGCAGTGACTTGCGGTTTCAGGTCGCGGCGCAGTTCCAGCTTCACTTCGCCTTTGAGCAGCGGCCGGCAACTGTCATTCAAGCGCAGACCGCCATAACCCTCGTGATCGACATCGGCCAACCCACGCGCCACCAACTGGCGAAACAGCGAGCGCCACTCGCTCTCGCTCAACGCCTTGCCAACGCCGAACACCGACAAATGCTGATGGCCGAAGCTGCGCACCTTTTCGTTGTCCTTGCCCAGCAACACGTCGACCAGATGACCGACGCCATAACGCTGGCCGGTGCGGAAAATCGCCGACAATGCCTGACGTGCAGGCTCGGTGGCGTCCCAGGTCTGCACGCCGTCGACACAGTTGTCGCAATGCCCGCACGGTTCGGGCATGTCTTCGTCGAAATAGGCCAGTAACGCCTGCCGGCGGCAGCGGGTTTCTTCGCACAGCGAGAGCATGGCGTCGAGCTTGTGCTGCTCCAGACGCTTGTGCCGCTCGTCGCCTTCGGAGTTCTGCAGCATCTGCTTGAGCATCACCACGTCTTGCAGACCGTAAGCCATCCACGCATCCGCCGGCAGCCCGTCACGGCCGCCGCGCCCGGTTTCCTGGTAATACGCTTCGAGGGATTTAGGCAGATCAAGGTGCGCGACAAAGCGTACGTTGGGCTTGTCGATGCCCATGCCGAACGCCACGGTCGCAACCATGATCAGGCCTTCCTCATTGAGGAAGCGCTTCTGGTGATAGGCGCGCAGATCGTTGGGTAGACCGGCGTGATACGGCAGCGCCGGAAAACCCTGTTCGCTGAGGAACGCCGCAACTTCTTCAACCTTCTTGCGCGACAGGCAATAAACGATGCCTGCATCGCTGCGCCGTTCGGCGAGGAAGGCCAGTAACTGCTTGCGCGGCTGCTCTTTCGGGACGATGCGGTAAAAAATATTCGGACGGTCGAAGCTCGACAGGAAGCGCTCGGCATTCTGCAGGTGCAGGCGATCGACAATTTCTTCGCGGGTGCGCTTGTCGGCGGTCGCGGTGAGGGCAATGCGCGGAACGTTGGGAAACAGCTCTGCCAATTGACCCAGTTGCAGGTATTCGCGGCGGAAATCGTGGCCCCATTGCGATACGCAATGCGCTTCGTCGATGGCGAACAAAGCGATTTCCAGGCTTTGCAGGAACGCCAGCATGCGCGGCTGCACCAAGCGCTCGGGCGCCAGATAGAGCATTTTCACTTCGCCGCGTTTGATCCGCAGAGCGAGGTCGCGCTGCTGCTCGGCACTCAGCGTGGAGTTCAGCGCAGCGGCGGCCACGCCCAGTTCTTCGAGGGTGGCGACCTGATCGTCCATCAGCGCGATCAACGGCGACACGACCACCGCCAGACCTTCACGCAACAGCGCCGGCACCTGGAAGCACAACGACTTGCCGCCACCGGTAGGCATCAGCACCAGCGCATCACCGCCGCTGGCCACGCGCTCAATGATCGCACCCTGACGGCCACGGAAACTGTCGTAGCCGAAGATGTCCTTGAGGACGCGTTGAGCCTGTTCGAGCATAAAAACTCCAAAAATCTACCGATACATCCCTGCTCAGGCTGGTTCAGAGCAGCTTCGGCTGCTTAAACAAAACGTAAGAACACATTGCATGACCAGCGCAGCGCCGGCAGGGATCGCAAAACGCGGCAGTATACCCGAGGCCTTCGCCGCAGAGGGTGCCGCTGAGAAGACACTGATAAACCTGCCACACACAAAACCCTGTGGGAGCGAGCCTGCTCGCGAAAGCGACCTGTCAGTCGATAGAAAAGTGCCTGATACAGCGCCTTCGCGAGCAGGCTCGCTCCCACAGGGTTATTCATCTTTCCAGTGAGGCCGGTAATTCGGGCAAATCTGCCAAGCGGCTGGCTAGAGCGCGCAAGAAGGCCTAGAATTCCCGCATTGTTTATTCCCCAAGGTAGCCCCGTAATGTCCTTCGCTGAGCAACTGACCCGCCTGCAAGTCTTCCTCGACGCCGACGAGCTGCACGACGAGGCGCTGGATTACGTCGCCGCCCACGGTTACCTGACCGCGCTGTCGATCTGCTCCGAAGACGTTCCGGAGCGCGAGTGGATCGACGCGCTGTTCGCCGAAGAGCCGCATTACATCGACGAAGCCCAGCGTGCCGAAATCGAAGCCACGCTGATCGGCCTCAAGGCGCACATCGCTCGCCAACTGGCCTCGGATGAAGAATTCGAATTGCCGTGCGAACTGGATCTGGGCGAAGAGCCGGACGACTCCGAACTGCGCGGCTGGTGCATCGGTTTCATGGAGGGCGTGTTCCTGCGTGAAGCGGCCTGGTTCGAAACCGCCGAAGAAGAAGTCAGCGAAATGCTCCTGCCGATCATGGTCGGTTCCGGCCTGTTCGACGAGCAGCCTGAGTTCGAAGACATCGCCAAGGACGCCAACCTGATGGACGACATGATCGTTCAGATCCCGGAAGCCCTGACCGCGCTGTACCTGCTGTGCCAGGCCCCCGACGAAAAACCGGCGATCCTCAAGCCTCGTCACCACTAAGACCCGGCCTATGGACAACCCCATAGGCAACCGCCCCCTGATGTTGCGCTACGTCCTGCTGGCCATCGGCTGGCTCAGCGTCGCATTGGGGGTGATCGGCATCTTCCTGCCGGTCCTGCCCACCACCCCCTTCCTCCTGCTCGCCGCGGCCTGCTTCGCGCGCAGCTCTCCGCGCTTCTATCGCTGGCTGGTCGAACACCCGCGCCTCGGGCCATGGATTCGCGACTACCTCGAAGGCAACGGCATCCCGCTCAAAGGCAAGGTCTACGCGATCGGGCTGATGTGGGTGAGCATCCTGTTCTCGTGTTATCTGGTGCCGCTGGTTTGGGCGCGGGGGTTCATGTTGACCAGTGCGGTGCTGGTGACGGTGTATATTTTGCGGCAGAAGACGTTGCGTAAAACTTGATACCTCCCAGTTGATCATGCTTGGCGAACTGGCAGTGAGTCGGGTGCTGGATAATCTGGAGTTGCCGAAGTGATGTTGGTCTGCTGAGTTACTTGGTGATCAACCCGGCCTCTTCGCGAGCAAGCTCGCTCCCACAATTGATCCTGGTCGGACACATATTCTGCATCCACTGAAGAACCCTGTGGGAGCGGGCTTGCCCGCGAAGGCGGACTCACAGCCAACACATCTGTACAGACACAAAAACCCGCCGCCCCCGAAACAACCGGGGCGGCGGGTTTTGTCGTTTCAGACCTCAGGTCAGACCGTATCCACCTTCAACGAATGATCATTAAGCATGCCGCTGATGATCGTCGCCGTGTCATGCCCCCCAGCCACCATGCCGCCCGCCCCCGGTGTCACGCCGTAATGGCTGGCGAGGTTGACGCCGGCCAGGTCGATAGTCTGGTTCGGCGTGCCGCCGGCCATGGCGCTGACGTCGATGCTGGTCATCACCGAGGCGCCGCTGCCGCTGACGGTGAAGTGCAGATAGTCGTCCAGCGACGCGGTGCTGGCGTTTTCGCCTTGCAGCAGTTGCGACAGGTCGAGCTTGTCGGTACCGGGGGTGAAGTCGGTGATCAGGTCGTGGCCGCTGTTGCCCTTGAGCCACTGGAAGGTGTCGGCCCCTGCCCCGCCCGTCAGCGTATTGTTGCCCATGCCACCGATCAGATAGTCATCGCCAGCGCCGCCATTGAGGAAGTCGTTGCCGAGGCCGCCGTTGATCACGTTGTTGTTGCCGTCGCCGGTGAGGCTGTCGTTGAAGTTCGAGCCGATCAGGTTTTCGATACCGGTCAAGGTGTCAGTACCGGCGCCGAGGGTGTTCTGCGCACCGAGCAGGCCGAGATTGACGGTGACCGCGGCCGTGGCGTGGGCGTAGCTGGCGGTGTCGCTGCCAGTGCCGCCGTCGAGCAGATCGTTGCCCGCGCCGCTGTAGAGCAAATCGTTGCCGCCGTCGCCGTGCATTTCGTTGTTGCCGGAGCCTGCGCTGAGCACGTCATTGCCGTCGCCGGCGTTGATAACGTTGTTGCCGCTGCCCGCTACCAACACATCGTCGCCAGCAGTGCCGGTCAGGGTGTGGCCGTCCTGATAGCTGATGCTGACGTTGGCCGTGTCGCTGCCGCCGTGGTTGTCGTTGGCGGTGTAGGTGCCGTGGTAGTCCGGTGTAGTGTCATGGGCCCCGGCGTAGTTGAGGGTCATGGTCAGTTGGTAGTTTTCCGCCGCGTTCGGGTTGCCGCCACCATTTCCAATGTTGGTGATGTGGATCTGGTAGACGCCGTCCGCCGAGGCGCTGAGGGTCTGGCCGTCCGCCAGCGCCATCCAGGCACCGCCATTGAGCGAATATTCCATGCTGATCTTACCGGCACCCAGATTGTGATCCAGATTGAGGGTTTCGCCCTGACGCAGATTGACGGTAATGCGGTCTTCATCGTTGGCATTGCTGTTGCTCACCATGCCCAGATAACCGCTGACCACCAGCGCGGCGGTCATGGTCGCGGCATTGGCGCTGAAGGCGCTGCGCACGTTGGCCAGGTTCTGGTTGGCCGCATTATTGTTCTGCCCAGTGAAACCGATCAGGCCGCTGCCGGTGAAGTCTGCCGCTTTGGAAATCCAACCAGTATTGAAACTGGTGGGTGTGGCGTTGAGGGTGTCGCCGTTCGGATCGCTGTCATTGGCCAGCAGCAGCTCACCCGGCACCACGATGTTGCCCGAGAGCACGTTGGTGATGACGTGATCGTCCATCGCCACCAGTGGCGCGTTGGGAATCACTTTCACGGTCAACGTTGAGCTGGCCAGATCGCCGTCGTTGTCGCTGACGGTGAAGCCGATGTTTTCGGTGATGACCACGGCGGTGGTTTTCTGCGAGGTGTAGCTGTATTCGCCGGTATCGAGGTTGATCACCAGCCTGCCGCTGTTGTTGGTGGCGATACTGACGGTGTTGTTGGCGGTATTGAAAGTGCCGTGGTTGGCGCCGCCGCTCGCAGTCAACGAACCCTGGCCACTGAGGGCTTTCGGATCGTAGGTGTAGGTCGTGCCGTCGACCACGATCGACTTGATGAAACCGCCATCGGCACCGAACGAGCCGCCCTCGCCCAGCAGCGAACCGGTGACCGGCGCGCCCTGCACAGTGCCGGAGAGCACCGAGTTGAGCTGGTTGAGATCGGTGACCACCACCGCATTGGTGTTGGTGTGGTTGATGCCGTCGTAGGCCAGGGGATCGAGGTTGGCGTTGCTCACGCCACTGCCCAGACCAATGGCGTAGTTCTTGATGTTGTTGGCGTCGAGGAAGTTTTTCAGCGCGGCTTCGTCAGCCGTGCCGATGTCGCCCTCGTTGGGCTTGCCGTCGGAGAAGAAGTAGCCGACGTTCTGTGCCCCGGTGAGTTTGCCGGAGGTGTTGAACGCGGTCTGCATTACCGATACGGCAGCATCGTAGTTGGTGCCGCCGCCGGCGTTGAGGCCGGCGAGCAATGTCTTGGCAGTAGCGACATCGACCCACACCGTGGTGCGGTCGGCGGCACTGCTGCTGAACGTCACCAACTGCACTTTCACATCGCCCAGATCATCGTACTTGTCGAGCAAGGCGCCAATGGCCTGCTTGGCCAGTGCCAGCCGCGACAGGCCCGGCACGCCAGAGGGATCGGCCATGCTGCCGGAGATGTCGAGGACGATGAGGATGTTGGAATCAATCTCCACTGCGGTAACCGAGCGATCCGAGGCAACGGCTTTCGGTACGTCGTCGACGATGTTCACCACAAGCGTGCTGGTGGTGCTGTTGCCCAGTGCATCGGTGGCTTTGTAGGTGAACGTTTCGCTGAGCGTGTTCGGCCCGTCGTTGGCGTTCGGCGCGGTTTTCGGTGCCGAGGTCAGCGTGTAGGTGTAGGTGCCGTCAGCGTTGAGCAGCAGTTGCCCGTAGCTGCCGGTGGCGTTGCCGACCAGGGTGTACGTGATCGCGCCGCTGCCGCCACTGACCGAACCGACCAGCGTGCCGCTGGCGGTTTCGCCGGTGTTGCCCGGTTCGCTGCCGGTGACTGTGCCGGGGGCGAGATCCTGGCCATCCTTGCTCAGGTCGAGGGCTTTTTCATAGACCGTGACATCCTGATCCACCGAGGCGACCAGCTTGCTGTCGGCGACGTTGATGGTCAGCGTCGTGGTGCTTTCATCGCCATCGCTGTCACGGATGGTGTAGGTGAACGTGTCGGTCGCGCCCGGCGGGCTCACCGAGTTCGGGTTGCTGTGGTAAACCGCGTTGCCCGCCGCGTCGAGGGTCAGGTAGCCGTAGTTGCCGTTGATGTTGCTGTTGAGCCCGCCGCTGGCCGACGTCGCGGTGTTGCTGCCGGCGCGCACGCCGACCACCGTTGCGGCCCCATCGGCGCCGCTGAGGTCATTGCCGAGCACACTGACATTGACCGTGCCGCCCTCCGCTACCGAGCCGGTATCGGCGTTGGCAGTCGGCAGATCGTCGACGATATTGACGTTGATCTGACCGCTGGCGGTACTGCCATCGGTATCAATGGCGACCACGTCAAAGCTCTCGCTGAGGCTGTTGGCACCGTTGGCGTTCGGATGAGCTTCATTGTCGACCAGGGTGTAGCTGTAGCTGACCACTCCGGTGGCCGGGTCGTAACCGGTGATGGTGAACGTACTGCCCAATGGCGAGACCACCGATTGCGGCAAACCGGCGGCGACGCCATTGCTGATCACCGCAATGCCGCCGACCGTGAGGGTTTGCAGGCCATCAAGCGCAGTGACGGTGAAGCTGCCGCTTTGGGTCAGCGCCGAGGTGTTGGGGCTGCTGCCGTCGCTGAGGTTTTTCTCGTAGACGGTGATTTCGCCGCCCTTCACATCGAGGCCGTCGAGGCACACCGGATCGTCGTTGTTATGGATGTTCAGCACCAGATTGGCGGTGCTGGTGTCGCCGTCGGCATCGGTGATGGTGTAGGCGAAGGTTTCCGTGCCGTTGCCGCCGCCCTGGAGGTTTTTGAAATCGGCGTCGTTGGCGTCCAGCGTGTAGGTGTAAGTGCCGTTGGCGTTGAGCACCAGCGTGCCGTAAGTGCCAGTGAAAGTACCGGCGGTTACCGGGCCGCTGGCGACGCGGTCGGCGCCCTGCACGTCGTTGTCGAGGACGTTGCCGGTCAGGGTCACCTGGGCTTCGGTCGCGTTGTCGGCATTGCTGTCATTCAGCGCTTTCGGCACGTCATCGACGATGCTCACGACGATTGTGCTGGTGACGACGTTGCCGAGAGAGTCGGTCGCCTGATAGGTGAAGGTTTCGCTCAGGCTGTTGGCGCCGTCGTCAGCGTGCGGCGTAGTGGTAGCCGGCGAAGTCAGGGTGTAGGTGTAAGTGCCATTGGCGTTGAGGACGATCTGCCCGTAATTGCCGGTGGCGCTGCCGACCAGTGCATAACTGATCGCGCCGACCGCACCGGTGACCGAGCCGACCAGGGTGCCGGAAGCGGTTTCGCCAGTGCTGTTCGGATCGCTGCCGACCACACTGCCCGCTGCCAGATCCTGGCCATCCTGGTTCAGGTCGAGGGCTTTTTCGTAGACGGTGACATCGGTGTCGCTGACCGCTTTCAGGCAGCTGTTGTAGACGTCGATGGTGATCGTCGTGGTGCTTTCGTCACCGTCGGCATCGCGCACGGTGTAGGTGAACACATCCACCGCGCCCGGGCCGTTCACCGTGTTCGGATTGCTGTGATAAACGGCGTTGCCGTTGGCATCAAGCGTGAGGTAGCCGTAGGTGCCGTTGATCTGCGAATTGAGCCCGCCGATGGCCGAAGTCGAGGTGTCAGCACCGGCGCGCACGCCAACCACTGCACCGGTGACCGCCGGGCCGTCAGCGCCACCGATATCGTTGTTGAGTACGTTACCGCTGACAGTACCGCCCTCCGCCACCGAAGCCGCGTCCGCATGCGCGGTCGGCAAATCGTCGACGATGTTGACGTTGATCTGGCCGCTGGCGGTGCTGCCATCGGTGTCCGTCGCCACCACGTCGAAGTTCTCGGTGAGGCTGTTGGCGCCGTTGGCGGTTGGATGGGCTTCGTTGTCGGCCAGGGTGTAGCTGTAGCTGACCACGCCGGTCGTCGGGTCATAACCGCTGATGGTCAAGGTGCTGCCCAGCGGGGTGACGATTGATTGCGGGAAGCCTGCGGCCACGCCATTGGTGATCACCGCGATGCCGCCGACTGTGAGGGTCTGCAGACCATCGAGAGCGCTGACGGTGAAAGTGCCGTTCTGGGTCAGCGCCGGGGTGTTGGGGCTGGTGCCGTCGCTGAGGTTTTTTTCGTAGACGGTAAGTTCGCCGCCGTTGACGTCGAGGCCATTGAGCAGCACCGGATCGTCGTTGTTGTGGATGTTCAATACGAGATTGGCAGTGCTGGTATCGCCGTCGGCATCGGTGATGGTGTAGGCGAAGGTTTCGGTGCCGTTACCGCCGCCGGTCAAGGCTTTGAAATCGGCATCGCTGGTATTCAGCGTGTAGGTGTAAGTGCCGTCGGCGTTCAGAACCAAAGTGCCGAACGTGCCGGTGAAAGTGCCCGGCGTGACTGGGCCGGTCGGTACGCGGTCGGCGCCTTGCACGTCGTTGGCCAGGACGTTGCCGGTCAGGGTCAGTTGGCTTTCCGAGGCGGTACCGTTGCTGTCGTCGTTGGCTTTCGGCAGGTCATCGACGATATTCACGTCGAGGGTACCGGTGGCGGTGGTGCCGTTGTCATCAACGACCGTGACCGCGAACTGCTCAGGCAGATTGTTCGCGCCGTTGGCGTTCGGATGCGCTTCGTTATCAGCCAAGGTGTAGCTGTAACTGACCACGCCGGTTGCAGCGTTGAAACCAGTAATCGCCAACGTGCTGCCCAGTGGCGTGGTGATCGATTGCGGGAAACCTGCGGCGACGCCATTGGTCACCACGGCGATGCCGCCGACAGTCAGCGTGGTGACGCCGTCCAGTGCAGTGATGGTGTACGTGCCGTTTTGTGTCAGCGCGGTGGCGTCCGGTGCGCTGCCGTCGCTGAGATTTTTCTCGTAGATCGTCAGCTCGCCGCCAGCGACGTTCAGGCCGTCGATGATGACTGGATCGTCGTTGTTGTGGATCTGCAGAATGAGGTTGGCGGTGCTGCTATCGCCGTCGGCATCGGTGATCGTGTAGGCGAAGGTTTCGGTTCCGTTGCCACCGCCGGTCAAGGCTTTGAAATCGGCATCGCTGGTATTGAGCGTGTAGGTATAAGTGCCGTCGGCGTTCAAAACCAACGTCCCGAACGTGCCGGTGAAAGTGCCCGGAGTAACCGGGCCGGTAGGTACGCGGTCGGCACCTTGCACGTCGTTGGTCAGGACGTTGCCGGTCAGGGTCAGTTGGCTTTCTGATGCGGTACCGTTGCTGTCATCGTTGGCGTTCGGCAGGTCGTCGACGATGTTGACGTCGAGGGTGCCGGTGGCCGTCGTGCCGTTGTCATCAACGACCGTGACTGCGAACTGCTCAGGCAGATTGTTCGCGCCGTTGGCGTTCGGATGTGCTTCGTTGTCGGCCAGGGTGTAGCTGTAACTGACCACGCCGGTCGCAGCGTTGAAACCAGTAATCGTCAGCGTGCTGCCCAATGGCGTGGTGATTGACTGCGGGAAGCCTGCGGCGACGCCGTTGGTCACCACGGCGATGCCGCCGACGGTCAGCGTGGTGACGCCGTCCAGTGCAGTGATGGTGAACGTGCCGTTTTGCGTCAGCGCACCAGCATCCGGGGCGCTGCCATCGCCAAGGTTCTTCTCGTAAACCGTCAGCTCGCCACCGGCGACGTTCAGGCCATCGATGGTGACTGGATCGTCGTTGTTGTGGATCTGCAGAACCAGATTGGCGCTGCTGCTATCGCCGTCGGCATCGGTGATCGTGTAGGCGAACGTTTCGGTTCCTTTGCCTCCGCCGGTCAAGGCTTTGAAATCGGCATCGCTGGTATTGAGCGTGTAGGTGTAGGTGCCGTCGGCGTTCAGCACCAACGTGCCGTAAGTACCGGTGAAAGTACCCGGCGTGACCGGTCCGGTGGGTACGCGGTCAGCGCCTTGTATGTCGTTGGTGAGGACGTTGCCGGTCAGGGTCAGCAAGGTTTCCGAGGCAACGCCGTTGGCGTCATCAAACGCTTTGGGCACGTCGTCGGTGATATTCACGTCGAGGGTGCCAGTGGCGCTGTCGCCATTGCTGTCAGTGGCGATCACGGTGAATTGTTCGCTGAGATTGTTCACGCCGTCGCCGGCCGCGTGGGTTTCGTTGCCGTTGAGGGTGTAGCTGTAGCTGACCGTACCGGTCGCCGCGTTGTAACCGGTGATGGTCAGGGTGTTGCCCAGTTGCGTGGTGATCGACTGGGGAAAGCCGATCGGCACGCCGCCAACAATCACGTTGATGCCGCCGATGCTCAGGCTGTTCAAACCATCCGCTGCCGAGACCGTGAAGCTGCCACTTTGCGTCAGCGCGCCTGGATTGGCCGCTGTACCTTCAGGCAGATTGGCTTCATTGAGGTTGAGTTCGCCATCCGCCCCATTGAGGCCGTTGAGGATGACCGGATTGTTCACCGGTGGCGGTGGCACCACGACCGGCGCTGGCGTGTCGTCGCCATTGTCGATGTCCGCGTCGCGACGATACTCGGGAAATTCGGGAATGCCGTTGAAGCCGGCGGTAGGGAAACCAATGATCGGATCGACTCGGCCGCCGACTTCGGTGAGCAGAACGAAACTGTGCCCGCCGCCCAGTTCACCGGTATTGCCGGTGGGCGCGTTGGGGCCGGCAGCGGTGGCTTCGGCGGTTTTGCTCGGGTCTTCACCGGCGGCGATGGCTTGCTGGATCTGCTCGACATCGGTCAGTTGCGCCTGGCTCGGGGTCTGCGCTTCGTCGACGTTCACCGGCACAGCCTGGTCGGCCAGCAATTGCCCGGTCATGGTGATGCTGCTGCCGCGGCCGAGGGTCAATTGCTCGCCGTTTTGCAGTTTCACTGCCACCGCGCCTTCCGCGCCGGTGATCAGTTGATCGCCAGCGTACAAACGATCGCCTTCGAACAGCGGACGCTTGATGCCGTCGCTCGCCTGGGCGAACACCTGACCAATGACTTTTGTGACCGTACCAATGAGCGCTGCCATGTGAAATCCTCCGCTGCCGACCACCGTCGGCACTGGTTCGCGAAGCAGCCCATGGCTCAATCGGGTTGCCGGGGGCGACGCTCGCACCCTCGACAGTTCGTTTCGCAGGCCCGGTTTGAGGTGAATTGTCAGTGCTATCAAGCACTTGCCAACCCTGTTCAATCCATCGACCCACTAGCGCTACGTAACGGTGGTGAATCACCCGAGTGACAAAAATCTGTCGCTCATTCCCCGCTACGCGTCCCTCCCCTTCAGCAGTACTTCGCAGTGTCTCGCAAAGTGAATGGAACTTTCCTCAAGCCTTTTCGAGCTCCCTAAAGCGCATAAAACAAAGGCTTTCGAGCTGAACAATGTGCTGCTTTTGAAAAACCGCATAAGTTTTTTTTGGAATAAACCTTATGAAAATTTTTTCTTAGCTACGCTCTAGGATGTTCTTAGCTCTGTTGTTACAAGAGTGAAACGCTTACACCCTAAATTTACGTCAAATATTTGGCGACGGTAACACAACATTGAGATCCAGGGAGATGCACCCATGCGCGTTCTAACCCCCCTCTGCAGCGCGGTTTTGCTGGCCATGGCTTGCACTTCCCAAGCCCAGGCGATGAACCTCACCGAGGCGATTCAAAGCACCATCGCCACCCACCCGGAGCTGGCTTCGCGCGTGGACGCTCGCCTGTCTGCGGATGAACAGGTCAAAGTGGCAAAAGGCGGGTTTTATCCGTCGGTCGATCTGAACGCTGCCTACGGGCGCGGCTACAGCGACAACACCAACACTCGCGCCTTCGGTAATCACAACACCGAAATCCTCAATTACACCCAGTCGGAGCTGCGCTTGCGGCAGATGATCTTCGACGGCTTCAACACCGCCAACGAGGTCGAGCGCACCAAGGGCGTGTCCAACTCGCGCGCCTACTACGCGCAAGGCACCGCGCAGGATCTGGCCCTGCGCACCATCGAGGTCTACCTCGAAGTGCTCAAGCGTCGGGAACTGGTGACGCTGGCGAAGAACAACCTGCAGGCGCACTTGCGCGTAAACGATCAGATCGGCCTGCGCACGGAGCGCGGCATCGGCAGCACCGCCGACTCCGATCAATCGGTTGCCCGTCGTGCACTGGCGCAGAACAACCTCGACACCGCCGAAGTCGATCTGGCCGACGCCGAATCGAATTTCTACAGCGTGGTCGGACGCATGCCCGATGAGCTGGAAACCCCGGCCTCGACTCGCGGTGAGATGCCGCCGGACCTGCGTGAAGCGCAGCAGAGCATGGTCGACAACAACCCGTACCTGAAATCGGCCCAGGCTGACGTGCAGTCCGCCGAGAGCCAGTACGAAGTGGCCAAGTCGCCGTTCTACCCGCGCTTCGACGCGGAAGCGGCAGTGGGCGCGAACAACAACGTGCAGGGCGACGAAGGCCACGACAACGAATGGCGTGTCGGTGTGGTGATGAACTACAACCTGTTCCGTGGCGGCAGCGACAAGGCACGTCTGGCCGCGAATGCCCACGACATCAACCAGGCGATGGACATCCGCAACAACGCCCTGCGTCAGCTCAACGAGAACATTCGCCTGGCCTGGAACGCCATGGAGAACGCCAAGAAGCAGACGCCGACCGCTCGCGAATACGCCGAAACCACCAAACGCGTGCGCGCCGCTTATCAGGACCAGTTCGGCCTCGGCCAACGCACCCTGCTCGACCTGCTCGACAGCGAAAACGAGCTGTACAACGCCAACCGTCGCTACACCGAAATCCGCTACACCGAGGAATACTCGATGTACCGCGTGCTGGCGAACATGGGCCAGTTGCTGAGCAAGCAACGCGTGGTGCTGCCGGCTGATGCGATTGCCACGACCGAAGTGAAAAACCAGGCGCGCCTGCCCGAGTTGAAATAGATCCTGCAGGACCTGCCGAAGGCTGCGATCTCTGATCGTTCCCACGCTCTGCGTGGGAATGCAGCCCGTGACGCTCCGCGTCACTGGACGCAAAGCGTCCCTAGAGGCATTCCCACGCAGAGCGTGGGAACGATCCGATAACCGAGCCCGTTCAACAGAGGCAATCACTATGACCAGCATGGAACCCGGCGCCACCGGGGTCGATCCGCGCCTGAGCTTCGACGACCCGTTACTCGACGGTCTGCTGATCCTCTGCAAACTGCATGGCGCCACGGTCAGTCGTGCCAGCCTGAGCGCCGGGCTGCCTCTGAACAAACAACGCCTGAGCCTCGATCTGCTGCCCCGTGCAGCCGCGCGGGCCGGATTACAGGCGCGCTTGTTGCGCCGTGAATTGAAAGACATTTCACCGCTGAACCTGCCGATCCTGCTGCTGCTCAACGACGGCCGCACTGCCGTGCTGCGGCGCTTTGGCGAGGACGGCAAAGCCCTGCTGCTGCCCAGCGAAGCCGACGGCGGCGAGCAATGGGTCAGCCGCGAAGAACTCAACGAGCACTACAGCGGCCAGGCCTTGTTCGCCCGTCCGCGCCACGAACTCGAAGACCTGCGCGCGCCGCTGGTGCCACGGGTAAACGCGTGGTTTCGCGACACTCTCAAACTGTCGAAATGGCTGTACAGCGATGCGATTCTCGCCAGTTTTCTGATCAACCTGCTCGGCCTGATGGTGCCGCTGTTCCTCATGCAGACCTACGATCGCGTGGTGCCCAATCAGGCGACCTCGACGCTGTGGGTGCTGTCGATCGGTTTGCTGATCGGCACCGGTTTTGAATTGGTGCTGCGCGTGGTGCGTGCGCACCTGCTCGACACCGCCGGCAAGAAAACCGATGTGATCCTCTCGGCAACGTTGTTCGAGCGCATCACCGGCATGTCGATGAAAGCGCGGCCGGCGACCATCGGCGGCTTTGCCCAGAGCATTCACGACTTTCAGGGCCTGCGTGAGTTTCTCACCGCCGTGACCCTGACCAGCCTGATCGACTTGCCCTTCGTGGTGTTGATGCTGGTAGTGATCGGCCTGCTCGGCGGCTGGCTGGTGGTGATTCCGCTGCTGGCGTTTCCGATCACCATCATCTTCGCCATGGCGATTCAGGTGCGCCTGCGTGACACCGTGCAGAAAAGCCTGAGCCTCGGCGCCGAGCGTCAGGCAGTGCTGATCGAAACCCTCGGCGGTCTGGAAACCCTCAAGGCCTGCGGCGCCGAAAGCGAGCGCCAGCACAAATGGGAAAGCACCCACGGCGCCCTCACCCGCCTCGACAGCCACGCACGCAACCTGTCGGCCCTGGCCACCAACGGCACTTTGTTCATCCAGCAGTTTTCCGGGATGGCGACGATTGTTGCCGGGGTCTACAGCATCATTGCCGGCAACCTCAGTGTCGGCGCGCTGGTTGCCACCTACATGCTTGGCAGTCGTGTGCTCGCCCCGCTCGGGCAGATCGCCGGGCTGATCACCCGCTACCAGCAAGCGCAACTGACCATGAAAAGCACCGACGCGCTGATGGCCCTGCCGCAGGAACGCGACGGCAAACAACGGCCACTGGAACGCACGCAGCTGCAAGGCGCCCTCGACGTCAGCGGCGTGACGTTCCACTACAACGGCCAGAACGCACCGGCGCTGAGCGAGGTCAGCTTCAGCCTGAAACCCGGCGAGCGGGTCGGCATCATCGGCCGCAGCGGCTCCGGCAAAAGCACGTTGGCGCGATTGGTCATGGGCTTCTACGAAGCGGAGCAAGGCCAATTGCTGCTCGACGGCCTCGACCTGCGCCAACTGGACGTGGCTGACCTGCGCCAGCAGATCGGATATGTCGCCCACGACCTGCCGCTGCTGGCCGGCAGCCTGCGCGACAACCTGACCCTGGGCGCGCGTTACATCAGCGATTCACGCATGCTCGAAGTCGCCGAACTGACTGGCGTCACCGAGCTGGCCCGACAACATCCGCAAGGCTTCGACCGACCGGTGGGCGAACGCGGACAACTGCTATCCGGCGGCCAGCGCCAGGCGGTGTTGCTGGCGCGCGCGTTACTGCTCGATCCGCCGATCATGCTGCTCGACGAACCCACCAGCGCCATGGACAACAGCAGCGAAGATGCACTGCGGCAGAAACTGCATGGCTGGGTGCAAGGCAAAACCCTGCTGCTGGTCACCCACCGCACCTCGATGCTGAGCCTGGTGGACCGGTTGCTGGTGCTGGACAACGGCCGGGTCGTCGCTGACGGCCCGAAAGAAGCGGTCATCGATGCACTGCGCAAGGGCCGTGTCGGCTCGGCGGCGGTCTAGGAGTTACGCCATGCCTGCTTCCTCCGATAGCAACAAACGCGGTTACTTCGACAGTTTCAGCAAAAGCGCCGAAGCCGAGTTCATGCCGGAAACCGCCGGCGCAGCATTGCAGGATTCGCCGCGAAAATCGCGGATCACCGTGTGGCTGGCGGCAGCGCTGCTGATCGCCGCCCTGGTCTGGGCCGAATTTGCCGTGCTCGAAGAAGTGACCATGGGCGAAGGCAAAGCGATCCCGTCAAGCAAGGTTCAGGTGATCCAGAACCTTGAGGGCGGCATCGTCACCGAGATTTTCGTTCGCGAAGGCCAGATGGTCGGCAAGGGCGACACCCTGCTGCGTCTGGATGACACGCGCTTTCGCTCGAACAAGGGCGAAAGCGAGGCCGACCGTTACGCGCTGACCGCGCAGGTTGAACGCTTGTCAGCGGAGGCCGAGGGACGCCCCTTCAAACTCTCCGCCGAAGTGATCGCCAAGGCGCCGCAAGTCGCCGAGGACGAACGCTCGCTGTACGAGCAACGCCAACGCCGACTGGCCAGCGAGCAGCGCACCCTCAGCGAACAGCTGCGGCAGAAAACCCAGGAACTGGCGGAGTTTCGCTCCAAGCAAGGCCAGTTCAGTTCCAGCCTGGCGTTGCTGCAGCAAGAGATGAACATGTCCGAACCGCTGGTCAAAACCGGCGCGGTGTCACCGGTGGAAATCCTCCGCCTCAGGCGCAGCGCGGTGGAGATCCGTGGTTCGCTGAACGCCACCACGCTAGCTATTCCCCGGGCCGAATCGGCCATCGCCGAGATCCGCAGCAAGATCGACGAATCCGAGCAGACCTTCCGTTCCGAGGCCGCCAAAGAGCTGAATGAGAAACGCACCGACCTGTCGAAAATCACCGCGTCGAGCATCGCCATCGACGATCGCGTCAGCCGCACTACGGTGACGTCGCCGGTACGCGGGGTGATCAAGCAGATGAAGGTCAACACCATCGGCGGCGTGGTCCAGCCGGGCAGCGACATGGTCGAAATCGTGCCGCTGGAAGACAACCTGCTGATCGAAGCCAAGGTCCGCCCGCAAGACGTCGCGTTCCTGCATCCGGGCCAGAAAGCCATGGTCAAGTTCAGTGCCTACGACTACACGATTTACGGCGGGCTGAGCGCCAAGCTCGAACTGATCGGCGCCGATACGATCACCGATGACAAGGGCAACAGCTTCTATCTGATTCAGGTGCGCACCGACAAGAATCACTTGGGCGGCGACGTGAAACCACTGCTGATCATCCCGGGGATGGTAGCGACGGTGGACATTATTACCGGTGAGAAAAGCGTCTTGGATTACCTGCTCAAACCGGTGCTTAAAGCGCGGACCGAGGCGATGCGTGAGCGTTAGCCAATGATCGTTCCCACGCTCCGCGTGGGAATGCCGCCCGGGACGCTCCGCGTCCCTTCACGACGTTGACGCAGAGCGTCACTGGATGCATTCCCACGCAGAGCGTGGGAACGATCATCTGTCGCCATGGTTACGCTGGAAAACCTCCTCCCCCATCGCCGCAATCTGCCCTTCGATCAGCGCTTCAAACGGCTGGAGCAACGGCGCAAACGTCGTCGGCGCTTCGAGGGTTTCCAGCGCCTGCACGATCGCCTCGATCGTCGATAGCGCCCCCGGCCCCGGTGCCTTGCGCAAGCGATAGCGCGACACGCCGCCCTCGGTCAGGGTCACCCGTGGCAGTGCTGCCAGCAGCGGATTGAGGTGCAACATCTTGCGCGCCTTGCGCCAGGTGCCGTCCGGGACGACCAGCAAAATTGGCTGATCATTCGGTGCGTAAGCCTGCAGCGGCTGCGCATCGTCAGCCGGGAACAACAAGCGCGCGTGATAGCCCGGCCGGTTCAACAGTTTCGGCAAATCCTCGAATACCTCGCCGACAATCAGCTCGGCATTGCTCAGCCCCAGCGCCGCCAGCCGCGCGGTATTGAGCGCGTGACTGACCTCGCTCGGATGCTGCAGCAGCAATACTCGGGTGCGGCTATCGAGGTGCGGAATCAATGGGCACAGGCAATGGGTCTGGGGGCGCAGGCAGCGCGGGCATTGGGCTCGGGACATGATGGGTTACGCCTGATTCAATTGCGCTTTGAGCAAATCGCGGAAAGTCTGGATCAGCGGCTCGCGGCTGCGGCCCCTGCGCATGATCATCGAAAACGGCGCCTGATAACCGAAGGTCGCCGGCAGCAGAACGCGCAGATCACCCTTGTC
Source organism: Pseudomonas sp. Sample_21 (assembly GCF_004307525.1). NCBI lineage: Bacteria > Pseudomonadati > Pseudomonadota > Gammaproteobacteria > Pseudomonadales > Pseudomonadaceae > Pseudomonas > Pseudomonas sp. Sample_21. The sequence goes on from NZ_RCNZ01000035.1 coordinate 47,131, forward strand.
GGCCCAGGCCTGCGCGTAGTGCTCGGGCAGGTAACCGATGTAGGCGCCGGAGAGCACCAGAATCAGCTGCGCTTCCATGCTTTCCACGGTCGCGGCACTGTGTTTGAAACCGTGCCGGGCCAGTTCCGCCTGACTCCAGTAACCGCGCCCGACCATCCGTTGCTGGGTGATGACCTGCTCGGGGATGCGCCGTTCGTTGAACAGTGGATGGCGACTGCTGCAATACAGCCAGTGCTGCTCGCGGTACAGCGGCATGTAGACCAGACCGCTCATGCGCGTGGAAAACGCACCGATGGCCAGATCGAGGCGATTGTCCTGCACGCCGAGTTGCAACTCATATGGACTCATTACCGACAGGTGCAAATGCACCGCCGGGTGTTCCTGACTGTAGGCGCCGATGGCTTCGGCGAACGGCAGGGCCTTGTCGCTGACCGTGGAATCGATCACCCCGAGATTGAGCGTGCCGCGCAGTTCGCCCTTGAGCGCGGCAGCGTATTGCTCGAAGCCTTCAAGCTCGGCGAGCAGGCGCAGGGTTTCCTGATGGAACAGCTCGCCTTTGCTGGTCAGGCTGAAGCCACCGCGCCCACGATGGCACAGCACCAGACCGAGCGCGGCTTCGAGCTGGCTCATGTAAGTGCTGATCGCCGACGTCGACAGGTTGAGTTCCTGCTGCGCATTGGCAAAACCCTGATGGCGCACGACGCTGACGAAGATGCGCAGGAGTTTCAGGTCGGGTAAAGCGTTGGCCATGTCTACTCCGGGCTTTGCAACTATGTGTCTGTGGGAAAAGCCCCTCACCCCAGCCCTCTCCCCGAGGGAGAGGGAGCTGATCTCCATGGCTTTCAAATCCTGAGTTCAACTCGATTTTTCAGGTCGATGCAGATTCCGCCAAAAACTCGGTCGGCCCCCTCTCCCTTGGGAGAGGGCTGGGGTGAGGGCAACAATCTTCAGCCCTACACTTCATTCGAACCCACCAAAGTCTAATCCCACCTCTCCCATTAGTTTAGAAAAATCTGAACTAAGTTTTTGCCCGTAGCGATTCTTCCCCGTCACTACATTTCGCATCATCGGGCCACACAGCGGCGTCCGAACCTGTGCTCAACGGCGCGCCGGCATAAATAAAACAAAGACGATGAGGCCCTACCCGTGGACAAGATTCTTCACCAACCACTGGGCGGCAATGAAATGCCGCGCTTCGGCGGCATCGCCACCATGCTCCGACTTCCCCATGTACCGACCGCTGCCGGCCTCGACGCTGCCTTTGTGGGCGTGCCGCTGGACATCGGCACTTCGCTGCGCCCCGGCACGCGCTTCGGGCCGCGCGATATCCGCACCGAATCGGTGATGATCCGCCCGTACAACATGGCCACCGGTGCCGCGCCGTTCGACTCGCTGTCGGTGGCCGACATTGGTGACGTGGCGATCAACACCTTCAACCTGCTCGACGCCGTACGCATCATCGAAGAAGCCTACGACAATATCCTCGAGCACAACGTGATCCCGATGACCCTGGGCGGCGACCACACCATCACCCTGCCGATCCTGCGAGCGATTCATAAAAAACACGGCAAGGTAGGCCTGGTGCACATCGATGCCCACGCTGACGTCAACGATCACATGTTCGGCGAGAAGATCGCCCACGGCACCACGTTCCGTCGTGCCGTCGAAGAAGGTCTGCTCGATTGCGACCGCGTGGTGCAGATCGGTTTGCGAGCGCAGGGTTACACCGCCGACGACTTCAACTGGAGCCGCGATCAGGGCTTCCGTGTGGTGCAGGCCGAAGAGTGCTGGCACAAGTCGCTGGCGCCGTTGATGGCTGAAGTACGCGAGAAAGTCGGTGGCGGTCCGGTGTATCTGAGTTTCGATATCGACGGCATCGACCCGGCCTGGGCGCCCGGCACCGGCACCCCGGAAATCGGCGGCCTGACCACCATTCAGGCGATTGAAATCGTCCGTGGCTGCCAGGGCCTCGACCTGATCGGTTGCGATCTGGTAGAAGTCTCGCCCGCTTATGACACCACCGGCAACACCTCGCTGCTGGCCGCCAACCTGCTGTACGAAATGCTCTGCGTACTGCCTGGCGTGGTTCATCGCTGAGGGTCGGGTCATGCACGCACGTGATCAGGTTCTGCATGCGGCCGCCGAGTTGGTCGCCGCGTTTGCCCGTAATGATCGCGAAGCCTACTTCGGTGCGTTCAGCGCCGATGCCAGCTTCGTTTTCTACACCCTCGACCAGCCATTGCTGTCGCGCGATGCCTATCAGGCGTTGTGGGACCGCTGGCGTGCCGAGGATGGATTCGAGGTGCTGTCGTGCACCTCGAGCAACGCCTTTGTCAGCCTGCAGGGTGACGTGGCGATTTTCATCCATGACGTGGCCACCGAGCTGCGCATGCAAGGGGAGCAACACTTCAGCCAGGAGCGCGAGACGATTGTTTTCAGAAGACAAGCGTCGAGCCTAGAACAACAAGGCCTATGGCTGGCCTGTCACGAACATTTGTCCGCAATGCCGGAAGGGCTGCCACCCCCTTAGCCAATGGTGACGCTCACGCACGATGAGCGCGCCTGATGATCGGAGCAGATCATGAATAACAACAACAACGAAAAAAGCCTTAGCAGCATCGAAACAAACGGGGTCGAACAGATCCCGGATCATGAGCGCGACGCCCGACCCAGCGACTTGTTTCGCTTGATCTTCGGCGGCGCCAATACGTTTGCCACCGCTGTGCTCGGCAGCTTCCCGGTGCTGTTCGGCCTGTCGTTTCAGGCGGGTGTCTGGGCGATTTTGCTGGGTGTGGTGGTCGGTGCGCTGATCCTCGCGCCGATGGGCCTGTTCGGCCCGCTCAACGGCACCAACAACGCCGTGTCTTCCGGTGCGCACTTCGGCGTGCACGGGCGGATTGTCGGTTCGTTCCTGTCGTTGTTGACGGCGATCGCGTTCTTCTCGCTGTCAGTGTGGAGCTCGGGTGATGCGCTGGTCGGCGGTGCCAAACGCCTCGTCGATCTGCCGGAAACCGACCTGACCCTGGGCCTGGCCTACGGCCTGTTCGCGCTGCTGGTGCTGACCGTGTGCATCTACGGTTTCCGCATCATGCTGTGGGTCAACCGCATCGCCGTGTGGGCCGCGAGCCTGTTGTTCCTGCTCGGCATCTTCGCCTTCGCCCCTGCTTTCGACAGCCAGTACGCCGGCAGCGTGGCGCTGGGTCAGGCCGGGTTCTGGGCGGCATTCATCGGCGCGGCGCTGGTGGCGATGAGCAACCCGATTTCCTTCGGTGCGTTCCTCGGCGACTGGTCGCGCTACATCCCGCGTGAGACGCCGAAGGGCCGGATCATGCTGGCGGTGATCGCCGCGCAACTGGCGACGTTGATTCCTTTCCTGTTCGGCCTCGCCACCGCCACTATCGTCGCGATCAAGGCGCCGAACTACATCGCCGCGAACAACTATGTCGGCGGCTTGCTGGCCGTCTCGCCGAGCTGGTTCTTCCTGCCGGTGTGCCTGATTGCGGTGATCGGCGGCATGTCCACTGGCACCACGTCGCTGTATGGCACCGGGCTGGACATGTCCAGCGTGTTCCCGCGCGTGCTCTCCCGGGTTAAGGCGACTTTGCTGATCGGCGTGCTGTCGATCGCCTTCATCTTCATCGGCCGTTTTGCGGCGAACCTGGTGCAGAGCGTGTCGACCTTCGCCGTGCTGATCATCACCTGCACCACCCCGTGGATGGTGATCATGATCATCGGTCTGCTGGTGCGGCGCGGCTTCTACTGCCCGGATGACCTGCAAGTGTTCACTCGCGGCGAACAGGGCGGACGCTACTGGTTCAACCACGGCTGGAACTGGCGCGGTCTGGGGGCGTGGATTCCGAGTGCGCTGGTCGGCCTGTGCTTCGTCAACCTGCCGGGGCAGTTCGTCGGCCCGCTGGGCGAACTGGCCGGTGGCATCGACATCAGCTTGCCGGTGACATTGGGCCTGGCGTCGGTGGTGTATCTGACGCTGCTGCGCCTGTTCCCCGAACCTCGGGAGGTGTTCGGGCCAACGGATGTGCGCAGTGAAGCCGCAATAAAACCTCAACTGCGTCAGGCCGCCTGACACGAATCCCCTGTTGGAGCGAGCCTGCTCGCGAAGACTTCAGCACATCCAACATTGGTGTGACTGACAGACCGCCTTCGCGAGCAGGCTCGCTCCCACAGGAAGCCTTGCAGACCCCATTTGCTTGACCATAAAAAAGACAATCGGAGACACGCCATCATGGCTTTGGATTTATTCGTCGTACTCATTTATGCCGCTGCGATGCTGATTCTCGGCTACTACGGCATGCGCAAGGCCAAGACCCACGAAGACTATCTGGTTGCCGGGCGCAATCTGGGGCCATCGCTGTACATGGGCACCATGGCAGCAACCGTACTCGGCGGCGCGTCCACCGTCGGCACGGTCCGTCTGGGTTACGTGCATGGCATCTCCGGATTCTGGCTGTGCGCGGCACTGGGCTGCGGCATCGTCGCGCTGAACCTGTTCCTCGCCAAGCCCTTGCTGAAACTCAAGGTATTCACCGTCACCCAGGTCCTGGAGAAGCGCTACAACCCGATGGCGCGCACCGCCAGTGCGACGATCATGCTCGCTTACGCGCTGATGATCGGCGTGACCTCGATTCTGGCGATCGGCACCGTGCTGCAAGTGTTGTTCGGTCTGCCCTTCTGGATTTCCGTACTGCTGGGCGGCGGTATCGTGGTGACTTATTCAACGATCGGCGGCATGTGGTCGCTGACCCTGACGGACATCGTCCAGTTCGGCATCCAGACAGTGGGCCTGATGTTCGTGTTGTTGCCGATCTGCCTGTACCGCGTAGGCGGCTGGGATCAACTGGTCGCGCAACTGCCGGCGGCCAGCTTCAACTTCACCAGCATCGGCTGGGACACGATCATTACCTACTTCATGATCTACTTCTTCGGCATCCTGATCGGCCAGGACATCTGGCAGCGGGTGTTCACCGCCAAAAGCGAAAAAGTCGCCAAGTACGCCGGCACTTCCGCGGGGATCTACTGCATCATTTACGGCTTGGTCTGCGCCTTGATCGGCATGGCTGCGCATGTGCTGATTCCGGATCTGGACAACGTCAACAACGCCTTTGCCGCCATCGTCAAAGTCTCGCTGCCCGACGGCATCCGTGGTCTGGTGATCGCTGCCGCACTGGCGGCGATGATGTCCACCGCCAGCGCCGGCCTGCTCGCCGCGTCCACCACGCTGACCGAAGACCTGCTGCCGAAACTGCGCGGCGGCAAACAATCCAACGTCGCGGTCAGCCGTCTGTTTACGCTGCTGACGGGGATCGCGGTGTTGGGCATTGCTCTGGTCGTCAATGACGTGATCAGCGCGCTGACCCTGGCTTACAACCTCTTGGTCGGCGGCATGCTGATTCCGCTGATGGGCGCGATTTTCTGGAAGCGTGCGACCACTGCCGGGGCGATCAGCGCGATGACGCTGGGCTTTATCACCGCGCTGGTGTTCATGGTCAAGGACGGCATGGACGCGAACACGCCGATCTATTACAGCCTGGGTGTCAGCCTGGTGAGCTTTGTACTGGTCAGCCTGTTCTCGCCGCGCCCGGCGACCGTGGCAACGGCGGTGTGAATCGGCTGTAACGACTTGATGTTTTCTTCAGCGGGTGTGGCGTCGGTGGCCACACCCGTTTTTTTTGCCTGATAAAAAACAAAAGATCGCAGCCTTCGGCAGCTCCTACACTTTGTAGAAACTGCCGACGGCTGCGATCTTGAAATCTCTGATCGCAGGTATTAACGGCGACGTGGCTGGCGTCGGCGCTGTTCGTCGTCCGTGCGAATCGGTACCGGTTGCAGAGGCGGTTCGATCAAACCGAGGGCAACTCCCAAATCGTGCAGCCAGTTCTGGATTTTCTCTTTCATCGTCATGCCCCCTTCAGGGTGGTGCTGAGCGGCCGGAATTCTGAGGCCGCTTCGCACTGATAATAGTCCGAAGTCCTACGCAATGCTCGGCCAAATCCGCAATGATCTGTTACTGAATTGAACAGAATCTGTTGCGATTGGTTCACGCTGTTTCACGGACTTCATGCAAAGCCACGGGATAGACCGCTTGCTGCACGTCGATCCAGGCATTCAGGTTGGCCCCGGCCATACCCTTGCGCCACATGAGCCACGTTGTCGCACCCGCGAACGGCTCGGCCAACGGATGCACGGCGACGCTTTCGCGACCCGGCAGGCTGGCCAGCATCGACTCGGCCATCAACGCCACACCACTGCCGGCAATCACACAGGCGAGCATGCCCTGATACGACTCGATCTCCATCGGCCGGCCCATCGCCGCGTGGTAGTGAGAGAACCACGCTTCCAGACGCATGCGATATGAACAGCCCTGGCGAAAAGTGAACACCGAGCGCCCTTCCACGTCCCGCGCGGTGCGTACTGGCGGATGGTCGATTTCAGTGATCAGCACCAGCCGCTCCTCGCACAACGGCACGCCATCGAGCCCGGCCAGCTCCAACGGTCCGTCGACCAACGCCGCGTCGAGGCGGCCGGTGAGCAACCCTTCAAGCAGTTCGCCGGTCGGCGCCGATTGCACCTGCAAATTCACTGTCGGGTATTGCTTGTGATACCGCGCCAGCAGCGCCGGCAGATGGATCGCCGCCGTGCTGTACATGGTGCCCAGCACGAAGTCGCCGGCCGGTTGCCCGCCCATCACCGCCGCACTGGCCTGATCGCGCAGAGCGAAGAGTTTGCCGGTGTAGTCGAGCAGCACCTTGCCCGCCGGCGACAGCTGCAAGCGCTGCCGTTCGCGCACGAACAGTTCGACGCCCAACTGCTCTTCAAGCTGTTTCAGAGGCGTCGACAGATTCGACGGCACACGATGCAAGCGCTCGGCGGCGCGGGTGATCGAGCCTTCCTCGGCGACCGCCTGGAATATCCGCAGTTGGCTGAACTCCACTGCTTTCTCCTTAACAGAACAAGTTACTCACTATTATTCAATTTTAAAGAAAGTCAATCGATCCTAGCCTGACGGTCATTGCTGCTTTGAAGGAAGCCCGACCATGTCGCCGCTGATACGTTTATCCGCCTGTTTCGTTGCCCTGATGATGGCCATGGGCATTGGCCGTTTCGCCCTGACACCTCAGATGCCGCACCTGCTCAGCGAAGGGCAGATCGATCTCACCGCCGCCGGGCTGATCGCGGCGGCCAACTACTTCGGCTATCTGCTCGGTGCCGTGGATGCGATGTTCGCCCAGCGGCCGCAGCAGGTGCAGCGTCGCCTGCATGGCGGGCTATGGCTGTGCGTGCTGCTCACACTGGCGTCGTTCTGGGCCAACGGTTTCTGGTCGCACTTGCTATTGCGCTTTGGCACCGGGGTGGCGAGTGCCTGGGTGCTGGTGATGATCACTTCACTCAGTCAGCCGCTGGCGGCGGCAGCGGGTCGCCCGCGCTGGGGTGCTCTGGTTTTTGCCGGGCCGGGTCTGGGGATTTTTCTCACAGGCTTGCTGGCGCTGGTCTCACACCGCTTGCAGCAGACATCGGCAACCCTGTGGCTGATTTACGCAGCCGCCGGGTTGCTGATGATGCTTGGCGTCTGGCGGTTGTTGCCGCAGCCCGCAGAGGTAACGAAGTCGGCGGTCGTCCCGGCGACATCAGCGAACCGAGGCATTGGCAGGCTGGCGCTGGTGTATGCGCTGTACGGCATCGGCTACATCATTCCGGCAACGTTCCTGTCGCAGATGGCTAACGCGCAGTTTCACGGCCAGTGGCAGGCGGATCTGTTCTGGCCGTGTTTTGGCCTCGGCGCGGCAATCGGTGTGTGGTTGGTGAGTCTGCGCCGACATGATCCCGAGACCACGCGGCACTGGCTGATGGCGACGTTGTGGCTGCAAGCGGCCGGAGTGTTTGCCTGTCTGCTGGGCAGCGGCGTCGGCCTGGCGTTGGGGGTGATCCTCTGCGGCACGCCGTTGCTGGCCTGCATGCAACTGGTCATGCAGCGTTCGCGAGAGCTGGCGCCCCACGCCACTCAGCGCAACGCCGGGATGCTCACGGCGTGCTTCGCTGTCGGCCAACTGAGCGGCCCGCTGCTGGCGGCGCTGAGCAGCCATTTCAGCGGCGGCTTGCAGCCGGCGCTGCTGATCGCCGGTGCCGGCCTGCTGCTGGCCGGCGCGCTGGCGATGCAGGCCAGGGCTACTGGCCCAGCGCCTTGCGCAAACGCCGACGCAGCCACTGTTCGGCGCTGACGAAAGTGATGCCGAGCAGCACCAGCACGGCGCCGATGACGAAATTCAGGCTCAACTGTTCGCCGAGCAGCAGCACGCCGAAGGTCACGCCGAATAACGGCGTCATGAACGAGAACACCGCAAGGTTGGCCGCCAGATAACGGCGCAGCAGCCAGAACCACACCAGGTAGCTGAAGAACGACACCACCAGCCCTTGGAACAGCACACTGGCCACCGCCACGGTAGTCAGGCTGACGTGGGTGATCTGGCCGCTGAACAACGCGATCAACAGCAGACCGAGGAAACCGACCATCAGCTGATAAAACAGGGTCAATGTCACCGGCGCTTCCGACAGTCGCGAGGCGCGCACCACCACGGTGGTCGCGCCCCAACAGGCGCCGGCCAATACGCCGAAGGCATCGCCCAGCAGCATGCGCCGATCAAGGTTGTCCCACGACACACCGCCGGCGAAGGCAATCGCGATGCCGATGAACGCCAGCAGAATCCCCAGCCATTGCAACGGGCGCAAACGCTCGCTGGCCAGCAGGAAATGCACGCCGAGTGCGGTGAAGATCGGCGCGGTATACAAGAACACCGACATATGCGCGGCGGTGGTCAGTTGCAGACCTTCGGCGATGAACAGGAATTCCAGACCAAACAGCGCACCGGCCAGCAAGCCGCCGCGCCAGGTGCTGCCGACCTGATCCCAACCGCCCTTCCAGCAGATCAGCAAACCGACCAGCAACGCAGAAATCCCCGAGCGCCCCGCCGCTTGCATCACTGGCGCGATGTCCGTTGCCGCCCACTTGATCAGGACTTGCTGCACACCCCAGATCAGGCACAGGCCGATCATCACTTGCAGGGCAAAACCGTCGGCATTGCGCCGCTCGGCACTCACCGCAACACCTCGAACACACACAACATGGCAGGCCATCCAATGGTCAGAAAACAGTGTCGGGGATTATCAATCAGATGCGCGGAAAAAGCCGTCTGGAAAAGACATTAAGTTGGTCAGTGGCGTCAGCGCTGAATGGTTGACGGCTGCGCCGTCATTCGCGAGCAAGCCCGCTCCCACAGAGGGTTCGGTGAACATGTGGGAGCGAGCCTGCTCGCGAAGAGGCCAGCATTGCCAACACAACTGCCGGATCAGCTCAGGCAAACCGCTTCGCCACCAAAAAACCCACCGTGCAAGCAACCGCCGTCGCCACTGTCCCCCACGCCCAGTCCATCAAACTCACCTGCACCGACCAGTCGCGCAAGGTCGCCCAATTGGTCAGGTCATAAGTGCCGTAGGCCACCAGCCCCAACAGCGCACCCAGCTTCGCCGCCCTCTGCCAGCTCAGAGCCGGCAACACGACAAACACCACGCAGCCAATAACGTACAGGCAATAAAAAACCGCTGCGGGCAACAGCAGCGGTTTTTCCAGCATCAGCGAACCGAGCAGTTCGCGATAGGTCGGCGCCATCAGCAGCCCGAGCCAGATGCCGTCGAGCAGCAGAAACGTCAGCAGCGTTGCGACGTAAGCGATCAGCGCCTTTTTCATCGATCCAACCTCTTGTGTGGCCTGCAACATGGGCCACTCAAGGCTCAGGTTAGTTCAATGCGATCGGCGTGAATGACGATCTTGCCTTCCTTGTACAGCGAACCGATGGCTTTCTTGAAGTTGCCCTTGCTGACGCCGAACAGGCTGCTGATCAACGCCGGATCACTCTTGTCACTGACCGCCAGGGTGCCGTCGTTTTTGCGCAACTTGCCGAGGATCTTCGAACTCAGGCTGCTCGCCGCTTCCTGACCAACCGGTTGCAGGCTCAGGCTGATCTTGCCGTCGGCGCGCACTTCCTTGATGAAGCCTTTCTCGCGCATGCCCGAACGCATGAACTTGAAGATCTCGTTCTTGTGGATCAGGCCCCAGTGCTTGTTGTTGATGATCGCCTTGAAGCCCATGTCGGTGGCTTCAGCCACCAGCAGATCAACTTCCTGGCCCGGGCTGTAGGTAGCCGGGATCTTGTCCAGGTAACGATCGAGGCGCGCGGTGGCGGTGATGCGGCGCGTATGTTTGTCGAGGTAGACGTGCACCACGCAGTATTCGCCAGCGGTCATCTGGCGCTTTTCTTCCGAGTACGGCAGCAGCAGATCTTTCGGCAGGCCCCAGTCGAGGAACACGCCGATGCTGTTGACTTCAACCACTTTCAGGCTAGCAAATTCGCCGACCTGAACTTTCGGTTTTTCCGTGGTGGCGAGAAGTTTGTCTTCGCTGTCCAGATAGATGAATACGTTGAGCCAGTCTTCATCTTCGCTGGGAATATCTTTGGGGATATAACGGTTGGGCAAAAGAATTTCGCCGTCGGCACCGCCGTCCAGATATAAACCGAAGTTAGTGTGTTTAACCACTTGCAAACTGTTGTAACGCCCGACTAAAGCCATTTCCGAAACCCTCAATACGTGGGCGGCATTCTACCCGTTTTTGCCGCCAACGTCGGGCGACAGATCCTCGCAGCGGAAAATCTGCGTCAACCTGTTGATTTTGCTTGATCACTGCCCTACGGGGTGCCGCTCGTCAGTCCGGTCCGACGCTTCACAGCCGTGCTGATTTGCCTCACTTCAATTAAATGTTCTTATTTAAAACAGCAGGTTAGCTGCTTATTACGAGTGAGCGGCCGGTAATAATGCAGCGTTACGGTTGGTTAATCCGGGGGATATTTACCAAGCTATTGTCAAGTTATTCCTGTACGATGCCTGGCCGAGTTACTTTTCTAAAGGTTAATGGCCGCCATGCGTGTAAAAGCATCCACCAGCAAAGCAAAGCCAGCTCCAGCCGTTGAAACCAGCGAATCGATCAACGATCAGATCGCAGCATTCCTCAAGTCCGGCGGCGAGATCCAGCAAATTGCCAAAGGCGTCAGCGGCCAGACATTCGGCCCGTCCAAGCAGATCAGCCTGGGCAAGAAGTAATACCGGTTTCACCCCGTCCAGAGGCGCTTTGAGCTTCGAAGCGCCTGGACTGGCACCGCGCAATCCCCCTTCGCTTTAAACAAAAATTCCCGAAAATCGACGAACGGCCATCAATGCCGGGCATTCGCCGGTATCCTTGCACGCGTCTAGATCAAGCGTTTCAGCAGGCCTTCGCCCTGCGCTCGCGGTTCACGGAGTGACGCATGCGCCCATTTCCCTGTTTATTGTTCGTCAGCCTGCTGTCAGGCGCGACCGCGCACGCGCAGGTTTTTCAGGGTGAACTGGGTGACTTCGATCTCAAGCTCGGCACTACGCCCAGCCGCAGCATGGCCCAAGGTCTGGTGAAACCGGCGGCGGTCGGCTCGTTCCACGGTGGCCTCGACCTGAGCCACGACAGCGGCGTGTATTTCGGCCAGTACGCGCCGAGCATGGGCATCAGCCCGGGCAAGAACCTCGAGATCGATTCCTATGTCGGCTTCAAGCAGCCGTTCGATCAGGTGCTCGGCTATGAAGTCGGGATGATCCATTACAGCTATCCCCGCGTGGACACCCTCGACAGCCAGGAGCTGTTTGGGGGCCTGACTCTGCTCGGTAGTCGCTTTGGCATTGCCCTGAGCAACGACCCGGATAAACAGAACAACACCTTGTTTGCCGACCTCACTGGCAATCAGCCGTTCGGCATTGGCGTGAGCATGAAATACACCACGCACCAGTTGAATACACCGGCGGCGGTGGACGGTGGCTATATCAGCAGTTTCACTGATTGGTCGGTGAAACTGTCGCGGCCGTTCATGGGCGTCGATCTTGATCTGATCTACAGCGACTCCAGCCTCAGCGGCAGTGATTGCTCGGCCTATTCCGGGCACAACAGCGAGTGCGACGGCCTCGTCACCCTTAAGGCTGTACGCACGTTCTATTGATCGGCTGAACTGCCGCGCGCATCCTGCATCACATAAGAATCAGATTTCCGACGCCAGGCTCTCGCAAGGATTTGCCCATGTCTCGCTGGTTCAAACAGATTGCCGCCCTGCTGATCTTCACCCTCGCCCTCGGCGCTTGCAGCCGCGTGGGCCTGGCCTACCGCAACCTCGACGTAATCATCCCGTGGTCGCTGAGCGACTACGTGGACATGAACGGCGAACAGAAAGACTGGTTCAATGAACGCCTCAAGGAACATCTGAGCTGGCACTGCACCACGCAGTTACCGGGTTACCTCGACTGGCTGGACCGTTTGCAGGCCATGGTCGAGAGCAATCAAGTGAGCGACGCCGCGCTGCAGGAGCGCACCGCCGAAGCCAAACAGGCCATCGCCGAAACCGCCCGGGAAATCACCCCTTCGGCCATTGAGTTGCTGCAAGGCCTGGACGATAAACAGGTGGCTGAAATGAACGACGCGTTTGCCAAGGATTTGCGCAAACGTCAGCAGGAATACGTGAAACCGCCGCTGGCTCAGCAGATCAAGGAACGCGGCGAGCGCATGGAAAAACGCCTGAACGATTGGCTAGGCCCGCTCAGTGACACGCAGAAACAACGCGTCGTGGCCTGGACCAACGCCTTGGGCGACCAGAACACCCAATGGATCGCCAACCGCGCGCACTGGCAGCAACAGTTCAGCGCCGCCGTTGCGCAACGCCAAAGCCCCGAATTCCCACAACGCATCGAGACACTTCTGGTCAATCGCGAGCGCTTGTGGACAGCGGACTACCGCAAGGCCTACGCCAACACCGAAGCCCAGGCGCGCTCGCTGTTTGTCGACTTGATGGCCGAGAGCACGCCGCAACAGCGTCAGCGTTTGTTGAAGAAAATCGAGGGAGTGCGTAAGGACTTCAATGACCTCAAGTGCCTGAAGGCCGCGCAGAAACCTTGAAATCACTGGAATCCAATGTGGGAGCGAGCCTGCTCGCGAAAGCGGAATATCAGACAGATCAAATGTCACTGACAGACCGTATTCGCGAGCAGGCTCGCTCCCACAGGGGATTTCGCTGGCTCAGGCGATTTGAGCCTTCGAGGCGACTTCATCAAACGTCACCTCATCCAGCGCATCCTCCTGCTCATCCAGCACCTGACGCGGATGGTCGTTGCCGGGGATGCTGCTGTCGATCAGGCTCAGCAGGCTGGAGCCGCGCGGGGTCAGAATGAAGTTGTTGCCAGTACTGCCCTCGTGATCCGGCCGCGGCTCGATGAATCCGCGCTCCAGCAACATCTTTTCATAATCACAGGCCAGGGTTTTCAAGTGATCGAGATTGTCGATCGGCTCGCCGGCGCTGGCTTTCTCGGCCGCGTGGTCTTCGGCATACGCGCGGGGAGCGAAGCTGTGGCCAGCGCTGTTCTGCACTTCATGCAGCAAACGTTCAATCAAATCCCAGTTATAAGTCGTCATCCTGATCCAACCTCCGGTGCGGGTGATTTTGTGCCGCGTTCAAGGTTGTGACCGAAGCGCTGCGCAGCCGTTCAGCAGTATTTCCGGCCCCGACCGACCGACGGCTGTCGATTAGCTCGCACGTTGAACGACTAGGCTGAAACAGCCGGTTCAACCCGCAGGAGACATCGTCATGAACGTTGCAAACCATCCGGTGGTATCACGCGAAGAATGGCTCGCCGCCCGTCAACAGCATCTGGCCCACGAAAAAGCCTTCACCCGGGAACGCGATCGCCTCAGCGCCGAGCGCCGCGCCCTGCCGTGGGTGAAAGTCGACAAGGACTATCATTTTCAAGGGCCGAACGGCGAGCTCAAGCTCAACGACCTGTTTGGCACCAACAGCCAGTTGATCATCTACCATTTCATGTTTGCCAAAGGCTGGGAGCAAGGCTGCCAGGGCTGCTCGTTCCTCAGTGACCACATTGATGGCGCCAACCAGCACCTGGCCCATCACGACGTCGCGGTGGTTGCAGTTTCCCATGCGCCATTCAACGAGTTTCAGGACTTCAAAAAGCGGATGGGCTGGAAGTTCGACTGGGTCTCGTCAGAAGGTTGCGATTTCAATTACGACTTCGGCGTCTGCGCCCGGGCTGAGGACGTCGCGGCGGGAAAGGCTACCTACAACTACGAAAGAACCGACAGCGCCGAGGAAGAAATGCCGGGGCTGAGCGTGTTTTATCGCAATGACGAAGGCGAGATTTTCCACACCTATTCCACATACGCGCGCGGTCTGGACATGCTGGTTGGCGCTTACCACTACCTTGATCTGACGCCCAAAGGCAGGAACGAGGACGAGATCATGGAATGGGTGCGGCATCATGATCGCTATGACGGTGCGCCGAAGTCGGGCTGCTGCCATGCCGATTGAGCGCAACCCTGCCCCCACAGTTTCTGAACTTTTACCAGGCTTCAGCCCTCAACCGGTTAACCCGCCTTAACCGGAACTGAGGCCTGCCCATGAAAACCCTGATCAAGCTCTCCCTCGCCGCCACCCTTGCCTGCGCCCTGCCCGTCTGGGCTTGCACGCCGGAAGAGGCGACGATCAAACGCGAACAACTGGCCAAGGAAGTCTCCAAGCTCACCGAGCAGAATCCGGCAAAAGCCAAGGAGATCAACGCCGAGTTGCAGAAAATGGATCTGGGCACGGCCAGTGCGGATCTGCCGGACAAGTGCCAGTTGATCGATCAGCGTTTGAAGGAACTGGGTTCGGCGGAGAAAAAGGCCGACAGTTGAGGCGAAAAAAAACCGGACAATGTCCGGTTTTTTTATGCGCGGTCTAAAGCTTACTCAGCCGCAGGTTCAGCTGGCTTGCGACGCTTGAGCGGGGCCATGCCGTCGCTGCTCACCAGAGAATCCGGCTTTGGACGGTTGACGCTCTTGCGCTTGGTCGGCGTCTTGGCGGCGGTTTTCTTTTTGTCGCCCTTGGCGTCAGTCTTTTTCTTCTTCACACCAACCGCTTTACCCGAAGCCTTGACCTTTTTAGGGCCGCCGTAGGTGCCTTTGACTTCCTTGATGGTGCGGCGCTCGAAGCTCTGCTTCAGGTAGCGCTCGATGCTCGACATCAGGTTCCAGTCGCCGTGGCAGATCAGCGAGATCGCCAGACCATCGTTGCCGGCGCGGCCGGTACGACCGATGCGGTGTACGTATTCGTCGCCGCTGCGTGGCATGTCGAAGTTGATCACCAGATCCAGACCGTCGACGTCCAGACCACGGGCTGCAACGTCGGTAGCGACGAGGATCTTCACACCGCCCTGCTTCAGACGATCGATCGCCAGTTTGCGATCCTTCTGGTCTTTCTCGCCGTGCAGCACGAACGCTTTGTATTCCTGAGCCACGAGGCGGCCGTAGATGCGGTCGGCCATGGCGCGGGTGTTGGTGAAGACGATGGCCTTCTGGTAGGTCTCGTTGGCCAGCAGCCAGTTCACAATCTGCTCTTTGTGCTGATTGTGGTCGGCGGTGATGATTTGCTGACGAGTCGTCGAGTTGAGCTGGCTGACGGCGTTGAGCTGCAAGTGCTCAGGGTTGTTCAGGACCTTGGCGATCATCTCGCGCAGACCGGAACCGCCGGTGGTCGCGGAGAACAGCATGGTCTGCTGACGGTTCGGGCACTCGTCGACCAGACGCTGCACGTCTTCGGCGAAACCCATGTCGAGCATGCGGTCGGCTTCGTCGAGCACCAGCACTTCGACTTCTTTCAGGTCGAGGTTGCCGGCATTGAGTTGCTCGATCATTCGCCCCGGAGTGCCAATGAGGATGTCTGGCACTTTGCGCAACATGGCGGCCTGGACTTTGAAGTCTTCGCCGCCAGTGATCAGGCCGGACTTGATGAAGGTGAACTGCGAGAAGCGTTCGACTTCCTTCAAAGTCTGCTGGGCCAGCTCACGGGTTGGCAGCAGGATCAGCGTCTTGATGCTGACGCGGATCTTCGCCGGGCCGATCAGGCGATTGAGGATCGGCAGGACGAAAGCGGCGGTTTTGCCGCTACCGGTTTGCGCCGTCACCCGCAGATCACGCCCCTGGAGCGCCAGCGGAATGGCCGCGGCTTGCACAGGCGTTGGCTCGACAAATTTCAGCTCGGCCACGGCTTTGAGCAGGCGTTCGTGCAGGGCGAATTGGGAAAACACGGGTGCTACCTCGAAGATATGCAAAAAAACAGCTGCATAGGTTACCGGTTTCGAGCGCTCAGGCCGAGTTTCTTTGTGCAAACGCCGACAATCAGTGGTTTTTTTGTTGCCCGATTTGTCACTCGCTGCAATACACAGCGTCTTAAATGCTCTAATCGGCCCTCGCGTCTTACAGAAGAAATGTTTCGCTTATGGATATCAAACAGCTCTGGCTCAAAGCCCAAGGCCTCTGGGGCACGCTCGAAGAGCACCCACTTCTGCAATCGGGACTGGCGCTGCTGGTGCTGCTGGTCATCGCGCTGGTGCTCGGACGGGTGGCGCGTTACCTGATCCTGCACGCCAGCCGCATGCTCGGCCGCCAGCCGGCGCTGCACTGGATCAACGACTTCCGCCACAACAAGGTGTTTCAACGACTGGCGCAGATGACGCCGTCGCTGGTGATCCAGTTCGGCCTGCACCTGGTGCCGGAGCTGAGCAAAACCGCGATGAATTTTCTCGGCAACGTCGCGCTGGCGTTCACCATCCTGTTCCTGCTGCTGGCGGTCAGCGCCCTGCTCAACGCCCTGCTCGACATCTACGCGCGCACCGAGCATGCGCGTACACGCTCGATCAAAGGCTACGTGCAACTGGCGAAAATGGTTTTGTACGTGTTCGGCGCGATCATCATCGTCGCCACCCTGATCGACCGCTCGCCGCTGTTGCTGCTGTCGGGTCTGGGTGCGATGTCGGCGGTGATTCTGTTGGTCTACAAGGACACGCTGCTGTCGTTCGTCGCCAGCGTGCAGCTGACCAGCAACGACATGCTGCGCGTCGGCGACTGGATCGAAATGCCACAAGTCGGCGCCGATGGCGACGTGGTCGACATCACGTTGCACACCGTCAAAGTGCAGAATTTCGACAAAACCATCGTCTCGATCCCGACCTGGCGGCTGATGTCCGAGTCGTTCAAGAACTGGCGCGGCATGCAGCAGTCCGGCGGTCGGCGGATCAAACGCAGCCTGTTCATCGATGCCAGCGGCGTGCGCTTCATCCGCGACGACGAGGAAGAAAAGCTTTCCCAGGTGCACCTGCTGACCGACTACATGGGCCGCAAGAAAGCCGAGCTCAAGGCCTGGAATGAGGCCCAGGGCAATGTCGCGGCAATGTCGGCCAACCGCCGCCGCATGACCAACATCGGCACCTTCCGCGCCTACGCGCTGGCGTATCTGAAGAGTCATCCGGAGATTCAGCCGAACATGACCTGCATGGTCCGGCAGATGCAGACCACCGCGCAGGGCATTCCGCTGGAAATCTACTGCTTCACCCGCACCACGGTGTGGGCCGATTACGAGCGGATTCAGGGGGATATTTTCGATTACCTGCTGGCGGTTTTGCCGGAGTTTGGCTTGAGCCTGTATCAACAGCCGAGTGGCGGGGATTTGCGCGCAGGCTTGCTGCCAGCGGTGTTGGGCTCGGCGAGTATTCCGGAGCCGGAAAAACACCTGATGTAACCCAAAGATCCAATGTGGGAGCGAGCCTGCTCGCGAATGCAATGTGTCAGTCGCCCCATACTTATCTGACCCAACGCCTTCGCGAGCAGGCTCGCTCCCACAGGGGTTATGCGGCGGCCGGAGATTTACGGATGCCCAACCGACTGATCCACACAGCCGCCAGAATCACACCCCCGCCAAGGAACAATCTCCCCAGTTCCTCATGCTGATTCCAGATCAGCAGATTCAACAACAATCCCACCGGCACATGCAGGTTGTTCATCACCGCCAGTGTGCCGCCGTTGACCATGCATGCACCTTTGTTCCACCAGTACAGACCCAGCGCCGTCGACACCAGTCCGAGAAACAGCAACACCGCCCATTGCAGCGGCGCTTCCGGCAGGAAGTTCGACTTGCCGAATAACAGGAACGCTGGCAGCACAACCGCCAATGCACCGAGGTAGAAATAACCGAAGCGGCGGTAATGCGGCAGATCGCTCGGATGCTTGGCCACCAGATGCTTGTACAACACTTGCCCGGCGGCATAAGTGAAGTTGGCCAGTTGCAGCAGCAGGAAGCCCATGAAGAAGTCGGGACTGATGCTGTCGAAGCGAATCACCGCCGCACCGCCCACGGCCACCAGCGCAGCAACCAATGCCCACGGATTAAAGCGGCGGTTCAGCGCGTCTTCGATCAACGTCACGTGCAGCGGCGTGAGAATGGTGAACAGCAACACCTCCGGCACCGTCAGCACGCGGAAGCTCAGGTACAGGCAGACGTAAGTGACCCCGAACTGCAACGCGCCGATCAGCAACATGCCACGCATGAACGCCGGCTCCACCGAACGCCAGCGGGTCAGCGGAATGAACACCAGCCCCGCCAGCACCACACGCACCAGCACCGCGAAGTAACTGTCGACATGCCCGGCCAGGTATTCGCCGATCAGACTGAAGGAAAACGCCTGGATCAGCGTGACAAAAAGTAGATAGCCCATGTTCGCCTCGAAAATCGAATGGCGGCGACGATAGCGGGTTTTGCGCCAGACCGCGAACCCTCGAACAGCACAAATCCCTGTGGGAGCGGGCTTGCCCGCGATGAGGGAGGGTCAGGCAAGTATTTGTCGACTGACACTCCGCCATCGCGGGCAAGCCCGCTCCCACAGGGACTTATGTGAAATTCGGATGTGCAGTGTTCAGAAAAATCGCAGGCAAAAAAAAGCCCGATCTCGCTAAAGCGTTCAATCGGGCTACAGCACTCAGGAGCAAAAGTGCAAAGGGAGGTTCGATGCGCGTGGAACCTTGAAGGGGTAGCGCCAGGTCACTAGACCATCCAGCGATTATCTGGCGATTAACCGATCAAGCGACCTGAGACAGTTTGGCGTTGGCCTGATTCAGGCCCTTCTCCTGGAAGTCACCGCCCAGGTTCATGCCCTCGGCATGGATAAAGGTCACGTCGTTGATGCCGATGAAACCCATCACCTGGCGCAGGTACGGTTCCTGATGATCCGCAGGACCACCGGCATACACACCACCGCGAGCAGTCAGGACAAAGGCGCGCTTGCCGTTGAGCAGACCTTGCGGACCGGTTTCGGTGTACTTGAAGGTCACCCCGGCGCGCAGCACATGATCCAGCCAGGCCTTGAGCGTGCTCGGGATCGCAAAGTTGTACATCGGTGCCGCCAGCACCAGCACGTCGGCGGCAAGCAGCTCATCAGTCAATTGGTTGGAGCGGTCCAGCGACGCCTGTTCGCTGTCGTTGCGCTGTTCGGCGGGCTTCATCCAGCCACCCAGCAAGTCGGCGTCCAGATGCGGCACCGGGTTCGCGGCGAGGTCACGCACGGTGATCTGATCGGCAGGGTGCGCGGCTTTCCACTGAGCGATGAAGGTCTGGGTCAGTTGACGGGAAACCGAGTCTTGCTGGCGGGCACTGCTTTCGATGATCAGAACGCGGGACATGGTGTGTAGCCTCCATCCGAATATGTTGTAAGTCGATGGAGTGAAGGTTAAACAGAGTCGAATCGATGAAAAAGCGCAAATAATTGCTGCAAAGCATCGAATAATTAGTTTAGATGCTGACACATACCCTGTGGGAGCGAGCTTGCTCGCGAATTGGCCGTATCAGTCGACATCATTGTTGAATGACATACCGCCTTCGCGAGCAAGCTCGCTCCCACAAGGGTTCGCGGTGCTATTTCGGGGTGCAGGTCAGTTTGATGCGCAGCTTGATGATCTCGCGGGTGAACTTGGCCGTGGCGTTTTTATGCTTGCCCGCCGGCACATCGATGCTGCGCGTGCGTGGTGCTTCCGGGCCGTTGCTGAACACCGCACGGCAGGTCGCATCGACATCACCGTAGTTGGCCACGCGGATTGAGCCGATGTCGTTGTCCGTGTCGTAAGTCTCGTAATCGATCTTCATGCCGTTGAGATCCTTTTGCACGTCGATCGGATAGGCAAACGCGGTCAACGGCAGCAGCGCCAGCACCACACAACAGAATTTTTTCATTCGGCAGTCTCCATGAGGGACGGCCAGCTTAGGACAAGAGGAGCTATTGATGAAAGCGCCCCGCGTGACCCTTGATCAATGGCGAACGTTGCAGGCCGTGGTCGACCACGGCGGATTCGCCCAGGCCGCCGAGGCCCTGCACCGTTCGCAATCGTCGGTGAGCTACACCGTCGCCCGCATGCAGGATCAGCTCGGTGTGCCGTTGCTGCGCATCGACGGGCGCAAAGCTGTGCTCACCGAAGCCGGCGGCGTATTGCTGCGCCGTTCGCGGCAATTGGTCAAACAGGCCAGCCAACTGGAAGACCTCGCCCATCACATGGAGCAAGGCTGGGAAGCGGAAGTGCGGCTGGTGGTCGACGCCGCCTACCCGAGCGCGCGGATCGTCCGCGCCCTGACCGCGTTCATGCCGCAGAGTCGCGGCTGCCGCGTGCGTCTGCGCGAGGAAGTGTTGTCGGGCGTCGAGGAAGTGCTGCTCGAAGGCGTGGCGGACCTGGCGATCACCGGCCTGAGCATTCCGGGCTACCTGGGTGCGGAGTTGAGCGATGTCGAGTTCGTCGCCGTTGCCCATCCTGATCACCCGCTGCATCGGCTCAACCGCGAGCTGAGCTTTCAGGATCTGGAAACCCAGATGCAAGTGGTGATCCGCGACTCCGGCCGCCAGCAGCCGCGCGATGTCGGCTGGCTCGGCGCCGAGCAGCGCTGGACCGTCGGCAGCCTCGCCACCGCCGCGACCTTCGTCAGCAGCGGCCTGGGCTTTGCCTGGCTACCGCGGCACATGATCGACCGCGAACTCAAGGATGGTTCGCTCAAGCTGCTACCGTTGGACCGAGGCGGCAGCCGCAATTCGAGTTTCTATCTGTATTCGAACAAGGACAAACCCTTGGGCCCAGCCACGCAAATCCTCATCGAACTGCTGCGCACCTTCGACACCTTGCCGCTGGACGCACCGTTTGCCGCACCTGAACAAGCCTGACACGGAGTTCACCGATGGCGTATTTCGAGCACGAAGGTTGCAACCTGCACTACGAGGAATATGGCCACGGTGCGCCGTTGCTGCTGGTTCACGGGCTCGGCTCGAGCACCCTGGACTGGGAAATGCAGATCCCCGCGCTGGCCGCGCACTACCGGGTGATCGTCCCGGACATACGCGGCCACGGGCGCTCGGACAAACCCCGCGAGCGCTACAGCATCGCCGGGTTCAGCGCCGACCTGCTGGCCTTGATCGAACACCTGCGCCTCGGCCCGGTGCACTACGTCGGGCTGTCGATGGGCGGAATGATCGGTTTTCAACTGGCCGTCGATCAGCCGCAGGTGCTCAAGAGCCTGACCATTGTCAACAGCGCACCACAGGTCAAATTGCGCAGCCGCGATGATTATTGGCAGTGGTTCAAACGCTGGAGCCTGATGCGCCTGCTCAGCCTGGAAACCATCGGCAAAGCCCTCGGCAGCAAACTTTTCCCCAAGCCGGAACAGGCCGATCTGCGACGGAAAATGGCCGAACGCTGGGCAAAAAACGACAAACGTGCTTATCTCGCCAGCTTCGATGCGATCGTGGGCTGGGGCGTTCAGGAACGACTTTCCCGGGTGTCCTGTCCAACGCTCGTCATCAGCGCCGACCGTGACTACACACCGGTGGCGTTAAAGGAAACCTATGTAAAACTGCTGCCGGATGCGCGGCTGGTGGTCATTGACGACTCGCGCCATGCCACCCCGCTCGATCAACCCGAACGCTTCAATCACACGCTGCTGGATTTTCTCGCCACAGCCGACCTTCACTCTCAGGATCACTGACCCATGCTGAAAAAACTCGCCCTCGCCGCCGGCTCCGTACTGTTTGCCGCCAACCTGATGGCTGCTACCCCGGCCAAGGCGCCTCACGTGCTGCTGGACACCACCAACGGCCAGATCGAAATCGAACTGGACCCGGTCAAGGCACCGATCAGCACGAAGAACTTCCTTGAATACGTCGACAGCGGCTTCTACAACAACACCATTTTCCACCGCGTGATCCCGGGCTTCATGGCTCAGGGCGGCGGCTTCACCCAGCAGATGCAACAGAAAGAAACCAAGGCGCCGATCAAGAACGAGGCCAGCAATGGCCTGCACAACGTTCGTGGCACCCTGTCGATGGCGCGTACTTCCAACCCTGATTCGGCGACCAGCCAGTTCTTCATCAACGTTGCCGACAACGCATTCCTTGACCCGGGCCGTGACGCCGGTTACGCGGTGTTCGCCAAAGTGGTCAAGGGCATGGACGTCGTGGACATCATCGTCAACTCGCAGACCACCACCAAAAGCGGCATGCAAAACGTGCCTGTCGACCCTGTGATCATCAAGTCGGCCAAGCGCATCGACTGAGTTTCGCCGGGCATATCGAGCGGCGCCCGGCTGAGCTTGCGCCGCTCGCACTGATAAAAGGAGAGCCCGGATTCCGGGCGGTTATCTGATGCTCTATCGCCGTTTCGAACAACTGATCGATATCTTCCGCGACGCCCCGACGGCGTCCCCGCCGGACCGCGTCTGGCCCTTCTACGTCTATTACCTGAAGCAGGTCTGGCCAAGTTTTGCTGCCCTGCTCGTCATCGGCCTGTTTGCCTCATTGATCGAAGTAGCGCTGTTCAGCTACCTGAGCCGCATCATCGATCTGGCCCAAGGCACGCCCAACCCGAATTTCTTCAGCGACCACGCCCTCGAATTGACCTGGATGCTGGTGGTCGCTCTGGTGCTGCGACCGATCTTCTTTGCCCTGCACGACCTGCTGGTGCATCAGACCCTGAGCCCCGGCATGACCAGCATGATCCGCTGGCAGAACCACAGCTACGTGCTCAAGCAGAGCCTGAATTTCTTCCAGAACGACTTCGCCGGGCGCATCGCCCAGCGCATCATGCAGACCGGCAACTCGCTGCGCGATTCTGCCGTGCAAGCGGTCGACGCGCTGTGGCACGTGGTGATCTATGCGATCAGCTCGCTGGTGCTGTTCGCCGAGGCCGACTGGCGCCTGATGATCCCGTTGCTGACCTGGATCGTCGCCTACATCGGCGCGCTGTATTACTTCGTGCCACGGGTGAAGGAGCGCTCGGTGGAAGCCTCTGACGCGCGCTCGAAACTGATGGGGCGCATCGTCGATGGCTACACCAACATCGCCACGCTGAAATTGTTTGCCCACACCAACTTCGAACAGCACTACGCCAAGGAAGCCATCGAAGAACAGACCGTCAAAGCGCAGATGGCCGGTCGTGTGGTGACCAGCATGGACGTGGCGATCACCACCATGAACGGCCTGCTGATCGTCGGCACCACGGCGCTGGCGTTGTGGCTGTGGACGCAGTCGCTGATCACCGTCGGCGCGATTGCCCTGGCCACCGGCCTGGTGATTCGTATCGTCAACATGTCCGGCTGGATCATGTGGGTGGTCACCGGCATTTTCGAAAACATCGGCATGGTTCAGGACGGTCTGCGCACCATTTCGCAACCGGTCAGCGTCACCGACCGCGAGCAGGCCAAACCGCTGGCCGTGGCCTCGGGCGAAGTGCGTTTCGAGCACGTGGATTTTCACTACGGCAAGAAGCACGGGATCATCGGCGACCTCAACCTGAACATCAAACCGGGGGAAAAAATCGGTTTGATCGGCCCGTCCGGCGCTGGCAAATCAACCCTGGTCAACCTGTTGCTGCGCCTGTATGACGTCGAGGGCGGGCGCATCCTGATCGATGGGCAGAACATCGCCGACGTCGGCCAGGAAAGCCTGCGCGCGCGGATCGGCATGATCACCCAGGACACCTCGCTGCTGCACCGCTCGATCCGCGACAACTTGCTCTACGGCAAACCGGATGCGACCGATGCCGAGCTGTGGGAGGCGGTGCACAAGGCTCGCGCTGATGAGTTCATTCCACTGCTGTCCGACGCTGAAGGCCGCAGCGGTTTCGATGCGCATGTCGGCGAGCGCGGGGTGAAATTGTCGGGCGGTCAGCGCCAGCGCATCGCGATTGCGCGGGTGCTGCTCAAGGACGCGCCGATCCTGATCATGGACGAAGCCACCTCGGCACTGGATTCGGAAGTCGAAGCGGCGATTCAGGAAAGCCTCGAGACCTTGATGCAAGGCAAAACCGTGATCGCCATCGCCCACCGTCTCTCGACCATCGCGCGCATGGACCGTCTGGTGGTGCTGGAAAACGGCAAGATCGCCGAGAGCGGCACCCACGCCGAACTGCTCGCCCATCGTGGTCTGTATGCGCGGTTGTGGGCGCACCAGACCGGAGGGTTTGTCGGTATCGATTGATCGCGCGATATGATCGTTCCCACGCTCCGCGTGGGAATGCCTCAAGGGACGCTCCGCGTCCAGTGACGCGGAGCGTCACGGCCTGCATTCCCACGCAGAGCGTGGGAACGATCATGGTCAGGTTTGGCGATAAGGCAACGCGGTGCGGGCCTCTTCGGCATAGGCCAGAACCCCGGCGCGCTCCTGCTGGAGGAAATCCTTCACCGCCGCTTTCAGCCCCGGATGGCGCAGGTAATGCCAGGAATGGGTGATCACCGGTTCGAAGCCGCGAATCAACTTATGCTCGCCCTGTGCCCCGGCATCGAAACGCTGGATGCCTTGGGCAATCGCGTAATCCATGCCCTGGTAGAAACACGTCTCGAAATGCAGCCGATCAAACTCGGCCAGGCAGCCCCAATAACGCCCGTAGAAACTGTCGCCACCGACCAGGCTGAACGCCATCGCCACCGGCCGTGAGCCCTGTTTGGCCAAGACCACGCGAATCGCTTCGGGCATGCGTTCAGCCAGCAGACTGAAGAACTCGCGCGTCAGATATGGCGCCTGACGCCGCACCGCGTAGGTGTTGGCATAGCAGGCGTACACGAAATCCCACTGCGCCTCGCCCAGCTCACGCCCCTCCAACCACTCGAACTCAAAGCCCTGCCCCGCCACCTGCTCGCGTTCCTTGCGCATCTGCTTGCGCTTGCGAGAGCTGAGGGCGTCGAGGAAGTCCTGAAAGTCGCGGTAATCACGGTTCTGCCAGTGATATTGACAGCCGATGCGCTGCAGCCAGCCCGGTTGCTCGGCCATCGCCGCATCGGTAAACGGATCAGTGAAATTGATGTGCGCGCTGGAGAGCTCTTCGATCTGCAAATAGCCGGGCAGGCTTTTCAGCAGTTCGAAACCGTCCTCCACTTTCGCCGCCAGCAAGCGCGGGCCGCTGACCGGGCTGAAGGGCACGGCGGTCAACAGTTTGGGGTAGTAATCGATGCCGGCACGCGCGCAGGCGTCGGCCCAGCCGTGATCGAAGACGTACTCGCCGTAGGAGTGCCACTTGCGATAACTGGGCAGTGCGGCGATCAGTCGATCATCTTCGATGTGCAGCAAATGCTCCGGCTGCCAGCCTGTATGCGGGCCGACACTGCCGCTGTCTTCCAGCGCGCTGAGGAAGGCGTGACGCAGGAACGGCTGGTTGTCCGGCACCAGCGCATCCCAGCTTGCCGGGGCGATTTCTGACAGGTCTTGCAGGCGTTGCAACGGCATTCACTGGCACTCCACAGCTTGGCGACAAAGCCCGGCGAGTATCGCTGATCGCGACCCCGTTGCACACGCTCAATCGGCCGACAGCGCTCTAACTCGATAGTTCACGCCTGATCCGCATCGTCATCAACCTGCCATCACTGTGCCACCGCCCTGTCATAAACCATCGCGATACTGGCGCCTGTTTTTAGAGCGCCGGGTTCTAACCCGGACACAGTTTTCCGGCCTTCAGGCCGGTTGTGCCCAGGATGGTTCAGCCATCCCCTTCATCTTCGGAGATTGCTATGCGTCTTGCTTCCACGAAAACTGCAGCGGCCCTGTGCGGCGGCTTGTTGCTGGCCATGAGCGTTCCGGCCAGTGCTGCAGTCGACGCCAAACTGCTCGACATGCTCAAGGCCAACGGGTCGATTTCCCAGGCGCAGTACATCGAGCTGCAAACAGAACTGGCCAAGGATCAGAAGGCTCAGCAAATCGCCCAACAGGCGCAGCAGGAAACCAACGAACAAGTAGCGGCGGTCGCGAAGAAGACCAACGAACAGAGCCTGTTCGATCAGAAACTGGCCTGGGCGGCCAAGACCCAGTTCAAGGGCGACGTCCGTATCCGTCAGGAAACCATCAAGATCGACGGCGAGCCGAACAACGGCGGCCGCGACAAGGACCGCCAGCGCATCCGTGCGCGTCTGGGCGCCTATACCGAGATCAACCCGCAAGTCGACACCGGTATCCGTATCGCCACCGGCGGCGGTGACGACGCGCGCTCGACCAACCAGGATCAGGACAACTACTTCGACAAGAAGCAGATCTGGCTCGACCTCGGCTACATCGACTATCACCCGGATCAGATCAAGAACCTGCACGTGATCGGCGGCAAGATGCTGCAACCATGGGTAAGCATGGGTGACGTGATCTGGGACAGCGACATCAACCCGGAAGGTCTGGCCGTTACCTACAAATACCCACTGGGCGGCAGCGCCGAACTGTTCGGCAGCCTGGGTAACTACAACCTCAAGGACAACGTTGACGGCGACGGCGTGCAATTCCGCCACGACCTGCGCCTGACCGCTGGCCAGTTGGGCAGCCGCTTCAACATCACCGACAACCTGAAGATGACCGTCGGCGGCAGCGTTTACGCTTACCAGAATGACGATGACAGCCGCTGCACCGGCACCTCGACGCCGTGCGCGCTAGCAGTCAACGGCAACTCGGCCGACAACGAATTCCGTCTGTATGAAGGGTTCAGCCAGATCGACATCGGCGGCCTGCCAATGCCGCTGTCGTTCTACGGCCAGTACGTGAAGAACAACGATGCCGTAACCGATCAAGACACCGCATGGTTGCTCGGCGCCAAGTCGAAAGTCTTCGGCTTCAACCTCGACTACAACTATCGCGACGTGCAGCGCAACGCCGTGGTCGGCGCCTTCACCGACTCCGACTTCGCCAACGGCACCACCGGTTCGCGCGGGCACAAGTTCAAGGTCGGTTACGACATCGACAAGAACTTCGCCGTCGGCGCCACGTACTTCCTGACCAAGGCCGACTTCGCCAGCCGCAGCCAGCGCGATGCAGATGCCAACACCCTGCAGCTGGATGCTGAAGCGAAGTTCTAAGAAAACAGCTACAAGCTTCGAGCGACAAGCTGCAAGTCACCGCTCCCCTTGCGACTTGTCGTTCGAAGCTGATGTCCTGCAGCCCGGTGCAATGCCAGCGATCCCCATCATCCGTTCGCTGACGCTGCCCCGGGCTGACTCTTTCAAGGACTGTCGTCGCGCCTCTGCGTCGCCAGACGCTCAGCCAAAGCATCCACTCCCTCTTCCGGTTGTTCCGGCAGCGCCTTCAGGGTTGCCTGCATCACGCGCATCTGCCGCATGAAGCGCCGGCAGTTGGGGCAGAACAACAGGTGATGACGCACCATCAGCGTCTCGCGAAAGCTCAGTTGGCCATCGAGATAATCGCTGGATCGTGCCACTTGCTCCTTGCAGGTCAACATTCTCCTGTCTCCTCAAAATGTTCCACGGTCGCGAAGACCTTCAAGCGTGCCCGGTGCAGCAGCACGCGAACATTGGAGAGCGAGATCTCCAGAAGATTACAGATTTCTTCCAGCTCCAGGCCCTGGCGTTCGCGCAACAGCAGGACACCGCTCTGCAACTCGGAAAGACTCAGCAACGTGTGTTCGAGGCATTCGCGCAGTTCGTTTTCGGTGAGCAGCGCCTCTGGGGTGTCCTGATGCCAGGCAAATGGCGCGACCAGCCAATGACCGTCGCTCGAGGAAAATCGATCGTCACCGATGGTGCCGTGGGGCGATGGCAGGTCGTCGAGCAGGACTTCCCGGCGATTGAGCTTGTAGCGACTCTTGGCCGAATTGGCGGTAATGGTCAGCAACCAGGTTTTGAGGCTGGACCGGCCTTCGAAACTGGCCAGATGGCGCACCACCGACAGCCAGGCATCCTGCACCACTTCCTCGACATGACGCTGGCCGACAATCGCGTAAGCCACGGCGCGCATGGCGCTCTGATAGGTGGTGACCAGTTCCTTGAAAGCCTTTTGCTCCCCCGCCAGCAAGCGCGTGAGCAGTTGGGTGTCGTCAGCCGCCATCCATCAATCCCCTTGTCCGGACTTCGAAAATGAACGCGGCAGGTGTGCACCTGCCGCGACGTCCGAAAAATTACAGCGTTTCAGCCGCTTCGAATGTAGGAAAGATCGACGCGATTAAGGGGAAATTAACCTATATCAGCGCTTGCGCAGCAACACGCTACCGATCGAATAACCGGCACCAAACGAACTGAGCACCGCCAGCGAACCCGAGGCCAGATCATCCTGATATTTGTGGAAAGCAATGACCGAACCGGCCGAGCTGGTGTTGGCGTAGCTGTCGAGAATCACCGGGGCTTCTTCTTCGGTAGCTTCGCGGCCGAGCAGCTTGCGCACGATCAGGTGGTTCATGCTCAGGTTGGCCTGGTGCAGCCAGAAACGCTTCACGTCGCCGACGTTGAGCTGGTTCTCTTCCAGGTGCTCGCCAATCAGTTCGGCGACCATCGGGCAGACATCCTTGAACACCTTGCGGCCTTCCTGCACGAACAGCTTGTCGCGGGCACCGATGCCCTCTTCCGCCGCTCGGTTGAGGAAGCCGAAGTTGTTGCGGATGTTGTTGGAGAACTTGGTCAGCAGTTTGGTGCTGACCACGTCGAACTGGTACGGGGAGGTCGCCAGATCCGCGCGCTCGATGATCACCGCAGTCGCGGCATCGCCGAAGATGAAGTGGCTGTCGCGATCACGGAAGTTCAGGTGCCCGGTGCAGACCTCCGGGTTGACCATCAGGATCGCCCGCGCCTGGCCCAGTTGCACGCTGTTGGCGGCGGCCTGGATGCCGAAGGTGGCCGAAGAACACGCCACGTTCATGTCGAAACCGAAACCTTCAATGCCCAGCGCTTCCTGGACTTCGATAGCGATGGCCGGGTAGGCGCGTTGCAGGTTGGAGCAGGCGACGATCACGCCGTCGATGTCGGCGGCGGTTTTGCCGGCTCGTTGCAGGGCTTGTTCAGCCGCGCCAACCGCCATCTGGCAGAGCACCGACCATTCGTCGTTGGAACGCTCGGGCAGGCGCGGGGCCATGCGTTGCGGATCGAGGATGCCGTCCTTGTCCATGACAAAGCGGCTCTTGATGCCCGAGGCCTTTTCGATGAACGCGGCGCTGGATTCGGTCAGGGCCTGGACTTCACCGCTGGCAATGGCCTCGGCGTTATCGGCGTTGAACTGGGCGACGTAAGTATTGAAAGACTGCACCAGCTCTTCGTTGGAGATGCTGTTGGCCGGTGTGTACAGGCCGGTGCCGCTGATGACGACGTTATGCATGGTCGTTTCTCTAATCTGTTCAGGCAGAAAGTGCTGGAACCGTCGTACCAACACGCAAAGGGTCTATTCCCATCCGGGGGACGCAAACCTGCATCGTTTTATTCCGCAGCGCGACACGGCCGAAGGCTCTGGGTCGCGAAACGGCGGGTTATGGTGGCGAAGTTTGCCATAAACCCGAGGTTTTGGCGCCTTTCTCCTGCTCAACCCGATCCCTGCAGGAGCGGCCGAAGGCTGCGATCTTTTGATGATCGTTCCCACGCTCCGCGTGGGAATGCAGCCCGTGACGCTCCGCGTCACTGGACGCGGAGCGTCCCCAGAGGCATTCCCACGCAGAGCGTGGGAACGATCGATGAACCGAGGTCGTAGGTTTTGGGGCGGCTTCGCCACCCAACGGGGATAAATCCCCTCGCCACAAAGCCCGCTTCCACAGGGGGATTGTGTATGGCTGCAGGTCAGGGCTCGACCTGGCTCCACTGTTTGCTCAGGCGCTTGTCGGAGATCGGCACTTTGGTGCCCAACTGTTGAGCGAACAGCGACACGCGGTATTCCTCCAGCCACCAGCGGTACAACTCCAGCTGCGGATCGCGCTTGCCTTCCTGCGCATGCTTGGCCGCGCGGGCCTGGTATTGCGCCCACAGGCCAGCGAGTTCGCCGCTCCAGACCCGATCTTTCTGCACCTGCGCACCGAGTTTCTCGAAACGCTGCTCGACCGCTTTCAGGTAACGCGGCAACTCTTTGAGCCACTGCATCGGCGTTTCGCGAACGAAACCCGGATAGACCAGATTGCCGATCTGTTGCTTGATGTCGTTGAGTGCCACCGCTTGCGCCAGATCGATCTTGCCCTTGAAGCGTTTTTGCAGACCGTGCCAGATCTTGAGAATTTCCAGAGTCAGCCGCGCAACCCGCTCGGCGTGCTCGGTCCAGTTGCCGCGTTTGCGTTCGGCCAATGCCGCCAACCCGGCGCCATCGCGGGGCAACGGGTCTTCACCTTCGAGAATGCAGCTGTCGAGGCTGGCCAGCAGAATGTCTTCGACCAGCGCATCGACCCGGCCCAGTTCGCGATACAGCAAGCCCAGTTCAGTCTGCCCGGGCAACTTGCCGCGCAGGAATTTCGCCGGCTCGGCCAGTTGCTGCATCAGCAAGCGCTGCAAGGCGCGACGATGCTGGAACTCGGCTTCGGCGGGGGTGGAGAAACGCCCTTCCTTGACCGTGCCGCCCTCTTCCACCAGCGCCGGGTACACCGTCATCGACAACCCGGCGATCTTTTGCTGGGTCTTTTCCGCCACCGGGGCAAAGACTTTTGCCTCGACCGGTTGCTGACTCTTCGCACTCTGCGGCACCGCCAGCGCGGCCTGGCTGGCTTCAGCGAAGCGTGCGGTCAGCTCGGCCAGATCGCGACCTTCGCCGAGGAACTTGCCCTCGCCGTCGACGATTTCCAGGTTCATGCGCAGATGGCTCTCAACCTGCTGCGCCGCTTCTGCCCACGCTTCATCGCTGACCCGCGCGCCGGTCATGCGCAGCAGCTCGCGACCGAGCGCTTGCGGCAGCGAACCTTCGGCGAAAGTCATGCGCTGCAACGCGGCCTTGATGAAGTCCGGCACCGGCACGAAGTTCTTGCGCAGGGCTTTCGGCAGGTTGCGCACGAGGGCAATGCACTTGGCCTCGATCAGCCCCGGCACCAGCCATTCCAGACGCTCCGGCGGCAACATCGGCAGCAACGGCGCCGGCACGCGCAAGGTCACGCCGTCGCGCGGGTGATTGGGCTCGAAATGATAAGTCAGCGCCAGTTCCAGATCGCCAATGTGCAACGTATCCGGGTAATCACGGGCGGTGACTTCGCTGGCCTCGCGGGCCAAAACGTCTTCTTCGCGCATGATCAGCAGTTGCGGATCTTTCTGGCTGTTGACCTTGTACCAACTGTCGAAGGTCGCGGTCTGGTGGATCTCCGCCGGCAGACGTGCATCGTAGAAGGCGTAGAGGGTTTCTTCGTCGGCGAGAATGTCGCGCCGGCGCGCCTTGGCCTCCAGTTCGTCGAGCTGCTCGAGCAGTTTCTGATTGGCGCTCAGGCATTTGGCCCGCGACTGAATCTCGCCGCGCACCAGACCTTCGCGGATAAACAGCTCACGCGACACCACCGGATCGACCGGGCCGTAATGCACCGGGCGGCGACCGACGACGATCAGGCCGAACAGGGTGATCTGCTCGTAGGCGACGACCTGACCGCGCTTCTTTTCCCAGTGCGGCTCGAAGTGGTTTTTCTTGATCAGGTGCCCGGCCAGCGGTTCGATCCAGTCGGCGTCGATCTTGGCGACCATGCGCGCGTAAAGCTTGGTGGTTTCCACCAGTTCGGCGGTCATCAGCCACTGCGGGCGCTTCTTGCCGATGCCCGACGACGGATGAATCCAGAAGCGCCGCTGCCGCGCCCCGAGGTAATCGCCGTCTTCGGTTTTCTGGCCAATCTGGCTGAGCAAGCCGACCAGCACCGCTTTGTGCAGCTTCGGATAATCCGCCGGTTCTTTGTTCAGGCTCAGCTGCATGTCGCGGCAGATCAGACTTAACTGACGATGGGAATCACGCCACTCGCGCAAACGCAGGTAATTGAGGAAATTCTTCCGGCACCAATTGCGCAGCGGATTGGCGGTCAGCGCCTGGCGCTGTTCTTCAAAACCACGCCACAGATTGACCAGCCCGGCGAAGTCGGAATCCGGATCCTTCCATTGCGCATGGGCCTGATCCGCCGCTTGCTGACGCTCCGGCGGACGCTCGCGCGGGTCCTGAATCGACATGGCGCTGGCGACGATCAGCACTTCCTGCAGACTGCCAAGTTTGGCCGCTTCCAAGAGCATGCGGCCCATGCGCGGGTCGACCGGCAAGCGCGCCAACTGGCGACCGAGCGGCGTCAGCTGACTGTTGCGATCCACCGCCGACAGTTCTTGCAGCAAGTTGAAACCGTCACTGATCGCCTTGCCGTCCGGCGGCTCGATAAACGGGAACGCGGTGATTTCACCGAGGCGCAGATGGAGCATCTGCAGGATCACGGCGGCGAGGTTGGTGCGCAGAATTTCCGGATCGGTAAATTCCGGGCGCCCAAGGAAGTCCTCTTCGCTGTACAAACGCACGCAGATACCCGGCTCGACCCGGCCGCAACGACCTTTACGCTGATTGGCGCTGGCCTGGGAAATCGCCTCGATCGGCAAGCGCTGCACCTTGGCGCGGTAGCTGTAACGACTGATGCGCGCGGTGCCGCTGTCAATCACATAGCGAATGCCCGGCACGGTCAGCGAGGTCTCGGCGACGTTGGTCGCCAGCACCACGCGGCGGCCCGGATGCGACTGGAAAATCCGCTGCTGTTCAGCCGGCGACAGGCGCGCGTACAGCGGCAGGATTTCGGTGTGTTTGAGCTGGGCCTTGCGCAACATGTCGGCGGCGTCGCGAATCTCGCGCTCGCCGGGCAGGAACACCAGCACATCGCCGGGGCTGCGTCGTTCGCTGCGCTCGTAGGCGGCGATTTCGTCGAGAGTGGCCAGAATCGCCTGATCGACGGTCAGGTCGTCCTCGACCCGGTTGCCCTCTTCGTCCTGCTCCAGGGTCAGCGGCCGGTACCAGGTTTCCACAGGAAAAGTACGGCCCGACACTTCGACGATCGGCGCGTCATCGAAGTGCTTGGAGAAGCGCTCCAGATCGATGGTCGCCGAAGTAATGATGACCTTGAGGTCGGGACGGCGTGGCAGCAGGGTTTTCAGGTAGCCGAGGAGGAAATCGATGTTGAGGCTGCGTTCGTGGGCTTCGTCGACGATGATCGTGTCATAGCGTTCCAGATAACGATCGTTCTGGGTTTCCGCCAGCAGAATGCCGTCGGTCATCAGCTTGATCAGGGTGTTGGCATCGCTCTGATCCTCGAAGCGCACCTGATAGCCGACCAGCGCACCGAGCGGCGTGCCGAGCTCTTCGGCGACACGGCTGGCGACACTGCGCGCGGCGATCCGACGCGGCTGGGTATGGCCGATCAGACCGTGCTGGCCGCGACCGATTTCCAGGCAGATCTTCGGCAACTGGGTGGTTTTGCCCGAACCGGTTTCGCCGGCGATGATCAGCACCTGGTGTTGCTCCAGGGCCTTTTTGATCTCGTCGCGCTTGGCCGCGATCGGCAAACTGTCGTCGTAACGAATCACCGGCAGGCTCGCGCGACGCGCCAGTACCTGATCACAGGACGCCTGCATCCGCGCCACCCACTGGGCCAGTTTGGCCTCGTCGGGTTTCTTGCGCAGCTCAAGCAACTGCCGCCGCAGCCGGTGACGGTCGGCGAGCATGGCGTGATCGAGGTTTTTCAGCAGTTTGTCGATGGAGGGCGATTCGTCGGTCATCGGGTAGGCAATTCGGTCGTCTATTTATGCAGGGGGCGGATTGTCGCAGATTTGCGGCACCGAACACGACTGTGAGGTGCTCTTGTGGCGAGGGGATTTATCCCCGATCGGCTGCGCAGCAGTCGCCGACTGGATATCAACGTCGATCTGAAGCGTCTGAGTTGAATGGTTTTGGGGGTGCTTCGCAACCCATCGGGGATAAATCCCCTCGCCACAATGTATTCAGGGGGATTTATTCGTTATCGCGGCCCTTGCGCCGGTATGGGAAGACATCGATGACCTTCCCCGCCCGAATCGCCTCCTGCAAGCCCTTCCAGTAATCGGCGTTGTACAACTCGCCGTGCAATTGATCGAACAATTTCCGCTGGCCCGAATCGGCAAACAGGAACGGCGGAAACTCTTCGGGAAACACGTCAAGCGGGCCGATCGAGTACCACGGCTCAGAGGCCATTTCATCCTCCGGCGTGCGCGGTTGCGGGATGTGGCGGAAGTTGGCTTCGGTCAGGAAGCAGATTTCGTCGTAGTCGTAAAACACCACGCGCCCGTGACGGGTGACGCCGAAGTTTTTCAGCAGCATGTCGCCGGGAAAGATATTCGCCGCCGCCAGTTGCTTGATCGCCAGACCGTAATCTTCCAGCGCTTCGCGCACTTGCGCGTCGTTGGCATTTTCCAGATATAGATTGAGCGGGGTCATCCGCCGCTCGGTCCAGCAGTGGCGGATCAGCACGGTTTCGCCTTCGACCGAAACCGTCGACGGCGCGACCTCTAGCAGTTCCTCCAGACACGCCGGATCGAACTTGCTCAGCGGAAAACGAAAGTCGGCAAATTCCTGGGTATCGGCCATACGCCCGACCCGATCGACGCTTTTCACCAGACGATACTTTTCGATCACCGTGGCGCGGTCGACGTTTTTCGACGGAGAGAAACGGTCCTTGATGATTTTGAATACGGTGTTGAAACCCGGCAGGGTGAACACGCTCATGACCATGCCGCGCACGCCCGGGGCCATGATGAACTGGTCGTCAGTGTTAGCCAGGTGATTGATCAGCGCGCGGTAAAACTCCGACTTGCCGTGCTTGTAGAAGCCGATCGAGGTGTACAGCTCGGCGATGTGCTTGCCCGGCAGAATGCGTCGCAGAAAACCGATGAACTCCGCCGGCACCGGTACATCGACCATGAAATACGAACGGGTGAAAGAGAAGATGATCGACACATCGGCTTCGTCGGTGATCAACGCATCGATCTGAATGCCCCGACCTTCGCGGTGCAACAGCGGAATAACAAGCGGCCATTGCTCATCGCGGGTGTAGATGCGCCCGACCAGATACGCGCCTTTATTGCGGTAGAGCACCGAGGAAAATAGCTCGACGCTCAGCTCCGGGTCCTTGCACACCCAGTCAGGCAGGTTCTCGCGCAATTGCGCTTCGAGCCGCAGCAGGTCGCCAGGCAGATCGGCGTAATCTTCGCTGAAACGGTAGTCGGCGAAGATACTGGCGAGCATGGCGGACAACTGGCCCTGCGGCTTATAGGTGCGGGTTTGCGCAGCGCGGGCCCGGCGCAGGCTCGGGCGCGTGGTGTGGATGAACATGCAGCCGTCGCTGATCAGGTCGTGGCTGAACAGCCCGCAGAAAATCGAGTTGTACCAGGTTTCGGACAGCTCATCGTCGAAGCGCAGGTCGATCACACTGATATAGGCGCTTTTCACCAGCGGCCAGCAGCTGACGTTCATCAGGGTTTCTTCGTCGAAATACTCGCGCAGGCGAGCGACGGTTTCGCCGACCTTTTCTTCGTACAGACTGATCCGCGCCGCCGAGGCGGCCTGGGCTTCTTGCCAGCGCGCCTGTTCGAAACGCTCCCGCGCGCCGTCGGTGATGCGGCGGAAATGCTCGCGGTAATCGTCGAAGCCGGCGAGGATCATCCGGGCGATCTCGGTGGCTGGCCATTGCTGCGACATAAATGAAACCTCGGCGGGAAATCGATTCGTTTGAGCTTAGTCACGGAACCGTCCGCAGGAAAAGCGCAATTTCTGCCAAAATCGATACGGGGTTGACCGTTGACGGGGTTTCTCGTGCCGATGCATCGGCAAGCAGAATTAAAAGCCCGAATAGCGGTTGCCATGATCCGGACGCTCGGCAACACTCTCGTCCCGATCAAGGAAGGAGCCCGCCGTGAGCCCTGTCGATATTTTCCGCATGTTGTCGCTGGCCGCTATCTGGGGCGCGAGTTTTCTGTTCATGCGCATCATTGCCCCGGTGATCGGCACGATCCCGACCGGTTTCTTTCGGGTGTCGATCGCGGCTGCCGGGCTGCTGGTGATTCTTGGGCTGATGCGCATCAGCTGGGATTTCAAGGGCAAGCTGAAGACCGTGATGCTGCTGGGCGTAATCAACTCGGGGATTCCGGCGACGCTGTATTCGGTGGCGGCGCAGGTATTGCCGGCCGGCTATTCGGCGATCTTCAACGCCACGACGCCGCTGATGGGCGTGTTGATTGGCGGTTTGTTCTTCAGCGAAAAGCTCACGGCGGCCAAGCTCAGCGGCGTGTTCCTCGGTCTGTTCGGCGTCGGTGTGCTGACGCGTGCCGGTCCCGTAGCCTTCGATCTGCAACTGCTGATGGGCGCGGTCGCCTGCCTGCTGGCGACCACTTGCTACGGCTTTGCCGGATTCCTCGCACGGCGCTGGCTGGATCAGGCCGGTGGGCTGGACAGCCGTTTGTCGGCACTGGGCAGCATGCTCGGGGCGACGTTGTTTTTGCTGCCGCTGTTCGCCTACAGCACCATCACCGCGCCGCCGGTCAGCTGGGGCGGCTGGCAGGTCTGGCTGTCGCTGCTCGGCCTGGGCCTGGGTTGCACGGCGTTTGCCTACATCATCTATTTCCGCCTGCTCAGCTCGATCGGCCCGGTGAAATCGATGACCGTGACCTTCATGATCCCGCCGTTCGGCGTGTTGTGGGGGGCGTTGTTGCTGGATGAGCCGTTGTCGATGGCGCACATTTATGGCGGCGTGCTGATTGCGGCGGCGTTGTGGCTGGTGTTGAAGCCGGCGGTGGTGAAGCCTGCAAACGCGTCAGTCCGTTAGATTTTCTGCCGCAGATATTCGCGAGCAGGCTCGCTCCCACAGAAAAATACATTCCAATGTGGGAGCGAGCCTGCTCGCGAACGGCGGCGCAACAAGCGCCACCTGCCTATCGGCTATCCGGTTTTACGGAACACAAATACCAATCCAACAATGATCAGCAGCATCCCCAGCACACCCAACGCCGCCAGACGATTACCGAAAATCAGGTAATCCATCACTGCCGTCACCGCGGGCACCAGATAGAACAGGCTGGTGACATTCACCAGATTGCCCCGCGCGATCAGTCGATACAGCAACAGCGTCGCCAGCACTGAAACCACCAGCCCCATCCATAACACCGGGACAATGAAGCCTGTGCTGTGTTCGAAGTGAAACGGCTGGAACGGTACGAAAATCGCGCACAGCAACAGGCCGGCCAGGTATTGCACTGGCAGCGTGCCGAGCGGATTGTCGGTGATGCATTTTTGCATGATCGAGCCGAGCGTCATGCTCGCCAGCGCCAGCAAACCGAACAGCATGCCGGCCCAGGACATTCCAGCCAGACCGATGCCCTGGTAAACCACCATGATCAGCCCGGCCAAGCCCAGCGCCAGGCCGAACAGGCGGCTCGCCGAACGCTGCCGTTCCATCAAGACCACGGTAAGGATCGGCTGAACGCCCATGATCGTCGCCATTACCCCCGGCGTGACTTTGCAATTCAGCGCCAGCAGATAAAAGATCTGATAGGCCCCGAGCAACACCAGTCCCGTGGCGATCGCGAACAGCATCGGCTTGCCACCCTTGGGCAGCTTCAATCTCAGCAGCGGCGCCAGCAAGACCAGCCCGCACAGGGCGATGGCGAAGCGAATCAGCAGAAAGGCAAAGGGCGAAGCATGGGCGAGGCCCCATTTGGAGAAAATCGCCCCGCTGCTCCACAGCAGAACGAACAGGCTCGTGGACGTCGCCGCGAGCGCGGATTGTTTCGAAAGGACAAACATGAATACCACCTGTAGTCAGGCAAGAAGCCAACTCAGCCGAAGCTGAAATTCAGTAGGTTGTTCTGGCGGGCGCAGGGGTCAGCAGAAACTGCCGATCAACCCCGCACACCAACGCCCGGCGGCGAAACGACTGCGCACACCGGCGTGCTACTGACAGGTGGAGGGTAATGACTGATCTGCACAGGCTGCCGATTCCCGCACGGCACGACGCCAGCGTTGACCGCTGAATCGACTACCGCGTTGATGAGGGATGCAGGCATGAATGCTGATCTTTAGTGAGGAAATGAACGCGCGAGCCAGGCGGCTCGCGGGCTGACTATAACCAGCCCGGGACATAGATTGCAATGACTTGGGCGAAGGGCCGGTAGCGACAGTCTGGCGCCGGGTGGTTAGGGTTATTGGCGCGGCAACGGATTGTCAGGAGACATGGAATGCAAGAGATCATATGCCAAGGGAACGGACGTATTTGCGGTATCAGGTTTATCGGTCGGAGGCGAGGAAGCGGGCGGGTGTTGCGACTGCGCAGATGCGATGCATTTCGGGAGCCGACATGTCAGAAGTCCGCTTTGAGCCTATTGATGCGGAAGCACTCGCAGTTTATCAGTCTTGGGACGACCCCATTTTCTCGTGGGAAGACGTCGTCGTCTGGAAAGCTCGAGAACCTCTGTCTCTGGATATCGCAATCTGGTTTGAACTAGAGCTCTGCGGGCTATGCTTCGCAAATCCCAACAATAGCCGCCAGCGGATTCGCATCGTGCGACTGGAGGGCAAACCCGGAAAGGCTCACCCGCTGAAAAACCAAATAGCCGCTTTGGCATTGCTCGCCATCGACGAATTCGCCCGAATTATTGGCAGCCAAGTCATCGAAGTTCAGGAACCTATGCCGGGAGCCATTCCGGTTTATCAACAACTCGGCTTCACATTTGATGTTCAAGGTCGCCTTGTTCTACCAGTGGAGAGTAAAGTATCGTGACATCTGTTCATTTAATGACCAGCGAGGGAGGGAGTATGCGCAAAGTCGTAAGAAAATCCCCAAGCAAGAAGGAATTGCGCGAGCCGGTGGAAAAGCTTGATCGACTGGAGTTATCCGCGAATCAGCGCCGTTTTCTGCAGGTCCTTGAAAACGGAACCGACGTGACCGAGCCCAACCTGCTCGCCGGACGTCCTTGAACCCATCAATAAAAAACCGCTCCTGAGGAGCGGTTTTTTATTTCTGAGCCAGCGTCAACCAAACAACCAATACCCCAGCAACGTCAGCACCAACACCGCCAGCACCGGGCGCATTACCCTGTAGGCCTTGGGGTGCCGGCGCTTCCACTGCTTGACCACGCCGCTGAAACGGTCGCTGAAGTTCTTGCTCCAGGCATAAGCCTGGTTGATGCCGCCAACGCGTTCATCATCAAGATTCTGCGGCGCGGTGGCGCGGCCGAGCCAGCCACTGATGAAGCGATTGATGCGGGTCATCAGGCGGTTGCTCAGCGGGCGTTCGATGTCACAGAACAGAATCACTCGAGTCTGAGCGGTTTCATTCTTGACCCAGTGCACGTAGGTCTCGTCGAACATCACGTCATCGCCGTCGCGCCAGGCATAGACCTGACCGTCGACGAAGATCCGGCAATCGTCGGAGTTGGGTGTCGACAGGCCGAGGTGATAACGCAGGGAGCCGGCGAACGGGTCACGGTGCGGATTGAGGTGACTGCCGCCCGGCAGCAGCGCGAACATCGCGCCCTTGACGTTGGGTATGGCACTGACCAGCGCCACGGTTTTCGGGCAAAGAGCTTCGGCCGATGGCAGCGGTTTGTCGTACCACTTCAGATAAAAACGCTTCCAGCCCTTCTTGAAGAACGAACCGAAACCCGCATCGTTGTTCTTCTCGGCGGCGCGAATGTAGCCTTCGTCGAACAAGTGCATGGCTTCGTCGCGAATGGTTTCCCAGTTGTCGCGCAGTACATCCAGCTCCGGAAACTTGCTGCGATCCAGATACGGTCTGGATGGCACTGCGGAAAACAGGTACATCAACGCGTTGTACGGAGCAAACAGTGCGGAGTGGTTGACGAACTGGCGCAATACCGGCAAACGCGCCTTGCCGCGCAAATGCACATAGAGCGTGCTGCCCAGGAACAGCAACAGCACAAACGCCTTGGCGGCAAACGAAACGGTCATCAACGACTCCTTGAATAAAGACAACGCTGCGCAATGCCCTTTTCCCGGCATGGCAGCCGGCCATGATAAACACTACCGGCTCCGGGAAAAACCCGCCTGACACAAGATTCAGTGTTAAGCATTACGCAACAAAGCCTTTATTAACATGCAGCGCCTGAACCCTGGCTGACTTGAATCAACAGGCTTACTGCTGGTTCTCCTGCTCGGTAAACAGGTCACTGAACAGCATGCTCGACAGATAACGCTCGCCCGAATCCGGCAGCACCACGACGATGGTTTTACCCTGCATCTCTGGTTTCTCCGCCAGACGCACCGCCACCGCCATGGCAGCACCGCAGGAGATGCCGCACAAAATCCCCTCTTCCTGCATCAGGCGCAAAGCCATGGCCTTGGATTCTTCATCGGTCACCTGTTCGACGCGATCGACCATCGACAGATCAAGATTCTTCGGCACAAAACCGGCGCCAATGCCCTGAATCTTGTGCGGGCTCGGCTTGATCTCGGCACCGGCCAACGCTTGCGTAATCACTGGCGAAGACGCCGGCTCGACGGCCACCGACAGAATCGGTTTCCCGGCGGTGTTCTTGATATACCGCGAGACACCAGTAATGGTTCCACCGGTACCTACGCCAGCCACCAGCACATCCACGGCGCCGTCGGTGTCGTTCCAGATTTCCGGGCCGGTGGTCTTCTCATGAATCGCCGGGTTGGCCGGGTTATCGAACTGCGCCGGCATGAAGTATTTGTCGGCATCGCTGGCGACGATTTCCGCAGCTTTCTCGATGGCGCCCTTCATGCCCTTGGCCGGCTCGGTCAATACCAGTTCCGCGCCCAAGGCTTTCAGAACCTTGCGGCGCTCGATGCTCATCGACGCCGGCATGGTCAGCATCAATTTATAGCCACGCGCAGCGGCAACGAAGGCCAGACCGATACCGGTATTACCGGAAGTCGGCTCGACAATGGTCATGCCCGGCTTGAGTCTGCCGCTGCTTTCGGCGTCCCAGATCATGTTGGCGCCGATTCGGCATTTGACCGAGTAACCGGGGTTGCGCCCCTCGATCTTGGCGAGGATGGTGACCCCGCGCGGCGCGATGCGGTTGATCTGGACCAGCGGCGTATTACCGATGGAATGGGCGTTGTCAGCGTAAATACGGCTCATGGCTGGGTCCTTATGCAGCGTTGAATTCAGCCTTCCAAGGTAAGCCCGTTGCCGATCACAGTCCAGTCGGGTCGAACGTCTGCAAACGCGCGGAGTCAATCGCATTGAATCGTCAAGCCACACTCTTGAAGGAACAATGGCATGAAACGTCGTTACAGCTGGCCGCTCTGGACCCTGACGGGTGTCGTGGTGCTGCTGGTCGCCCTGCATTTCGCCCTGCCCTATCTGGTACGCGACTACCTCAATGACAAGCTCGCGGACATGGGCGATTACCGCGGCCAGATCACCGATGTCGACCTCGCGCTGTGGCGCGGCGCATACAAAATCAACGGTCTGAAGATCGTCAAGGTCGATGGCAAAGTACCGGTGCCGTTCGTCGATGCGCCGTTGATCGACCTGTCGGTAAGCTGGCATTCGTTGTGGTACGACCATGCCGTGGTCGCGCAGGTGCAATTCCTCAACCCCGAAATCAACTTCGTCGACGGCGGCCCCAACAAGCAGAACTCGCAGACCGGTCAGGGCACCGACTGGCGTGAGCAGTTGGGCAAGCTGCTGCCGATCACCCTCGATGAGGTGCAGATCAACGACGGCCGTATCACCTTCCGCAACTTCAATTCCAAGCCGCCGGTGAACATGAATGCCAGCAACGTCAACGCCAGCATCTACAACCTGACCAATGTGGTCGACAAGGAAGGCAAACGCGACGCCCGCTTTGAAGGCAAGGCTTTGCTGCTGGGCCACGCGCCGCTCGAAACCACCGCCACCTTCGATCCACTGAGCAACTTCGAAGACTTTGAATTCCGTCTGCGCGCCCGTGACATCGAGCTCAAACGCATGAACGACTTCGCCGCCGCCTACGGCAAATTCGATTTCAACGCCGGCCACGGCGATGTGGTTATCGAAGCGAAGGCAGAGAAAGCCCGACTCACCGGCTACATCAAACCCCTGCTGCGCGACGTCGACGTATTCAACTGGCAGCAAGACGTCGAAAACAAGAACAAAGGCCTGTTCCGCTCAATCTGGGAAGCGCTGGTCGGCGGCACCGAGACCGTGCTGAAAAACCAGAACAAAAACCAGTTCGCCACCCGCGTTGAACTCAGCGGCAATGTTCACCAGCAGAACGTCAACGCCTTTGAAGCGTTTTTGCAGATTTTGCGCAATGGCTTCATCCAGGCATTCAATGCGCGGTACGAACGGCCGAAGCCAGATGAGGGTTAAGTTTTGCCGTTGACAAAATATTCGGCCATCCGCCGAGACTGAGTCAACATGTGACGCTCCATTCAGAGACTGAATAAGCCGTCTGCGTTCACAGTCGACCGGCGTGCGCGTTATAGTCGGGCATCCGATTATTTCGCCCCGCCCTGCCCGTAAGGTCAGCGTTACCGTTCGAGGATTTGCAGATGAAGTTCGAAGGCACCCAGGCCTACGTCGCCACCGATGACCTGAAGCTGGCGGTCAACGCCGCCATCACCCTGGAACGACCGCTGCTGGTCAAGGGTGAGCCGGGCACCGGCAAGACCATGCTCGCCGAGCAACTGGCCGAGTCGTTCGGTGCCAAGCTGATCACCTGGCACATCAAATCCACCACCAAGGCCCATCAGGGTCTGTACGAGTACGACGCGGTCAGCCGTTTGCGCGACTCGCAGCTGGGCAATGAAAAAGTCCACGATGTGCGCAATTACCTGAAGAAAGGCAAGCTTTGGGAAGCCTTCGAGTCCGAGGAGCGGGTGATTCTGCTGATCGACGAAATCGATAAGGCCGACATCGAGTTCCCTAATGACTTGTTGCAAGAACTCGACAAGATGGAGTTCTACGTTTACGAAATCGACGAGACCATCAAGGCCAAGAAACGCCCGATCATCATCATTACTTCCAACAACGAGAAAGAGCTGCCGGACGCCTTCCTGCGCCGCTGCTTCTTCCACTACATCGCTTTCCCCGACCGCACTACCCTGCAGAAAATCGTCGACGTGCACTACCCGGACATCAAAAAGGACCTGGTCAGCGAAGCGCTCGACGTTTTCTTCGACGTGCGCAAGGTACCGGG
The DNA here is from genome assembly GCF_004307525.1 of Pseudomonas sp. Sample_21. NCBI lineage: Bacteria > Pseudomonadati > Pseudomonadota > Gammaproteobacteria > Pseudomonadales > Pseudomonadaceae > Pseudomonas > Pseudomonas sp. Sample_21. Next base: position 90,465 of record NZ_RCNZ01000035.1, read on the forward strand.
CCTGAAGAAAAAGCCTTCGACGTCCGAGCTGGTCGACTGGCTGAAACTGCTGATGGCCGACAACATCGGCGAAGCGGTGCTGCGCGAGCGCGATCCGACCAAAGCCATTCCGCCACTGGCAGGTGCACTGGTGAAGAACGAACAGGACGTGCAACTGCTTGAGCGCCTTGCGTTCATGAGCCGGCGCGGCACCCGCTAAGAGGCCGCTGCCATGTTGCTCAACCTGTTCAACGAAATGCGTGCAGCCAAGGTACCGGTATCGGTGCGCGAGCTGCTCGACCTGATCAACGCGCTGAAACAGCGTGTGACCTTCGCCGACATGGACGAGTTCTATTACTTGTCGCGGGCGATCCTGGTGAAGGACGAGCGCCATTTCGACAAGTTCGACCGCGCGTTCGGTGCCTACTTCAATGGCCTGGAGAAACTCGACGACCACTTGCAGGCGCTGATTCCCGAGGACTGGCTGCGCAAGGAATTCGAGCGTTCGCTGAGCGACGAAGAACGCGCGCAGATCCAGTCCCTTGGCGGGCTGGACAAGCTCATCGAGGAATTCAAAAAGCGTCTGGAAGAACAGAAGGAACGCCATGCCGGCGGCAACAAGTGGATCGGCACCGGCGGCACCAGCCCGTTCGGCTCCGGCGGTTTCAACCCTGAAGGCATCCGCGTTGGCGATGCCGGCAAGCGTCAGGGCAAAGCGGTCAAGGTCTGGGATCAGCGCGAGTACAAGAACCTCGACGATTCGGTGGAACTGGGCACACGCAATATCAAGGTCGCCTTGCGTCGTCTGCGCAAGTTCGCTCGCCAGGGTGCGGCGGAAGAACTCGACATCGACGGCACCATCGACCACACCGCCAAGGACGCCGGCCTGCTGAATATCCAGATGCGCCCGGAACGGCGCAACACGGTGAAGCTGCTGCTGTTGTTCGACATCGGCGGCTCGATGGACGCGCACGTGAAGATCTGTGAGGAATTGTTCTCGGCCTGCAAGACCGAGTTCAAGCACCTCGAGTACTTCTACTTCCACAACTTCATCTATGAATCGGTGTGGAAGAACAACATGCGCCGCACTTCCGAACGCACTTCGACCCAGGATCTGCTGCACAAGTACGGCGCCGACTACAAAGTGATTTTCATCGGTGACGCCGCCATGGCGCCCTACGAAATTACCCAGGCCGGTGGCAGCGTCGAGCACTGGAACGAAGAGCCGGGTTACGTGTGGATGCAGCGCTTCATGGAGAAATACAAGAAGCTCATCTGGATCAATCCGTATCCGAAGGACACGTGGGGCTATACCTCGTCGACCAACATCGTCCGCGATCTGATCGAGGATCAGATGTATCCGCTGACGCTGCGCGGGCTTGAAGAAGGGATGCGGTTTCTTTCCAAATGACGACCTGACCGTTCCCATGCTCCGCGTGGGAATGCATCAAGTCACGCTCTGCGTCACAGGGACGCGGAGCGTCCCGGGCGGCATTCCCACGCGGAGCGTGGGAACGATCAACATCTGTGGGAGCGAGCCTGCTCGCGAAGCTTTTAGCGATCTTTGAAGCGCTGCAAATATTCGACATGCTCGCGGTGCGCGACGTCCTGCACCACCGGCCTTAACCTCACCTTCGCTCCCGGCAGGCACTGCGCCAATCGCGCCAGCGCCAGCGGTGTCAACGCACCCAGGCGCGGATAGCCGCCAATGGTCTGGCGATCGTTGAGCAACACAATCGGCTGCCCGTCCGGCGGCACCTGCACTGCCCCCAACGGAATCCCCTCGGAGATCATCGGCGCGCCTTGATATTGCAACGCCGCGCCGAGCAGGCGGATGCCCATGCGGTCGGCGCGACTGTCGATGGTCCAGGCGCTGTTGAAGACATCGAACAGGCTCTGCCCGCTGAACTGGCCGATCTGTGCGCCGAGCACCAAGTCCAAAGGCGCGTGCATTTTGAAATCCGGCCGCAGCGCTGAAGGCATTTCCCGCGTCGCCAACGCTTCGCCGCTGTAACCGAGCGCCGCCCCTTTGGCGAGCGGAAGGCCCATGCCATCAAGTCCGCCCAATTCTTCTCGCAGTACCGTGGCACTGCTGCCCAGTACCTTGGGCGCAGTAAAACCACCGGGTGCGGCCAGATAAACCCGGGCGCCAAGCAAAGGCTGGGTGAAGCGCAATGTCTGCCCTTTCGCCAACCGGAAACTGCGCCACGGCGCCAGCGGTTGGCCGTCGATCTGCGCGCCGAGATCCGCTCCCGCCAGCGCCAGCAGGCAATCCTCCTCAGCCACCACGGCAAACCCGCCGAGGGTGATTTCAACTACCGCTGCATCCAGTTCATTGCCCAATAGCCAATTGGCCCAGCTCATGGAGCACCAATCCGCCGCGCCGCCCTGGGTCACGCCCAGATGTCGCACGCCAAACCGCCCGGCGTCCTGCAACAGGCACAGCGGCGTGCTGGCTTCGATCGTCAATCGACTCATGCCAGCGCCTCCAGTGGGGTGTCATCGCCGCCCAGACGAATGAATTCGGCGTGGTCGACCACTTCGAAGCGCACCGTGTCGCCGGGTTGCATCAGGCTGTAGCCGTCGCGATGGCGATCGAAGAGTTTCGCCGGGGTGCGACCGATCAGGTTCCAGCCACCGGGCGAGACCACCGGATAGGCAGCGGTCTGCCGTTCGGCGATACCGACGCTGCCGGCGGCGACTTTCTTGCGCGGTGTGCTCAAGCGTGGCGCGGCGAGCATTTCTTCGACCAGGCCCATGAAGGCAAAACCCGGCGCAAAGCCAAGAGCGAACACCTGATATTCCCGCGCACTGTGGCGACGAATCACCTCCTCCACCGCCAGCCCGCTGCGTTCGGCCAACAGGCTCAGTTCCGGGCCGACACTCAAGTCGTACCAGACCGGCAAGACGTGACACTGCCCAGCGCTTCGCGCATTCGGCGCCAGATCGACCAGCGCTGCGGCGATCAATTCGCGCGCCTGCGCCGGACTCAACAGCGTAAGATCGTAATGCACCATCAACGTCGTATAGGACGGCACCAGATCGATCAGTTGTGCACCAAACGCCGTGCGCAAGCGCTCGCTGGCGGCGAGCATCCACGGCATGTTGGCTTCGGCGATTTCATCGAACAGACGCAGCATCAGGCAATCGAGCGCCACCACTTCAACCCGTGGATTCATGACGCACTCGACTGCTGCAAGGCCTGACGAATACGCCGCACGGCGGCCACGGAACTGGCGTTGTCACCGTGGACGCACAAGGTGTTGGCGCGCAGGATCAAGGCGCTGCCATCGCTGGCGCTGAGTTCGCCGCCACGGGCGATGGTCAACGCTTGCTCGATGATTTTTTCGGCATCGTGATGCACGGCGCCCGGCAGTTGCCGTGAGACCAGCCGACCGCCACTGTCATAGGCGCGGTCGGCAAAAGCTTCAAACCACAGGGTTACGCCGTATTCATCGCCGATCTGCTGCGCCGCAGCGTTGTCCCGGCTCGCCATCAACATCAGCGGCAGGCTGCGGTCATACGCGGCCACGGCCTGCACCACCGCGCGCAACTGCGCCGGGTTGGCCATCATGTCGTTGTACATCGCGCCGTGGGGTTTGACGTAACTCACACGCCCGCCCTGCGCCTTGCAGACGCCGTCAAGGGCGCCGATCTGGTAATGCAGGATGTCTTGCAACTCTTGCGCGGAATACGCCATGGAGCGTCGGCCGAATCCGACCAGATCCTGATAGGCCGGGTGCGCGCCAATCTGCACGCCGTGTTCGAGGGCCAGCGCCACGGTTTTGCGCATGATGCTCGGGTCGCCGGCATGGAAACCACAGGCAACATTGGCGCAATCGATGAAGGGCATGACTTCGGCGTCCAGACCCATGGTCCAGCTGCCGAAGCTCTCGCCAATGTCGCAATTCAATAGCAGGCGGCTCACGGTGAACACTCCTGTAGCTGCTGGTCTTTTTATCTGTAGGAGACTTCTGCGCAGGGTATCAGTTACTGCGCGTCGAGTTGCTTGCCACGGGTTTCCGGCAGGCTCAGCGCCGCCAGAATCACCACGCCATATGACACCGCCGCGAAGGCGCCGATGCCCATGCTCAATGGCACTTGCTGGCTGAGCAGGCCGATCAACAGCGGGAACAACGCCGCCAGTGCGCGGCCGATGTTGTAGCAGAAACCCTGACCCGAGCCGCGAATCCGCGTGGGGAACAATTCAGTCAGAAACGCGCCCATGCCGCTGAAAATCCCCGAGGCGAAGAAGCCCAGCGGAAAGCCCAGCCACAGCATCACGCCGTTGCTGACCGGCATCTGCGTGTAGAGCAGAACGATGGTGAACGAGCCGACCGCGAACAAGATGAAATTCTTTTTCCGCCCGAGCAGGTCGGTCAGATACGCGCTGATCACATAGCCGACGTAGGAACCGACGATCACCATCGCCAGATAACCACCGGTGCCGAGCACGCTCAAACCGCGCTCGTTCTTGAGGAAAGTCGGCAGCCAGGAGGTAATCGCGTAGTAGCCGCCCAACGCACCGGTGGTCAGCAAGGAAGCGCGAAACGTGGTGAAGAGCATTCCCGGTGCGAAGATCTCGTAGAACTTCGCCGGGTTTTCCGGAGTTTGCGCGGCTTTGGCTTCGCGATATATCTCCGGATCTTTCACCAGGCGACGGACGAAAATCACGAATATCGCCGGCACGATGCCGAGGATGAACAGCGCGCGCCAGGCATCTTCCGCTGGCAACACCGAAAACAGCAGCGCGTACAGAATCGCCGTCAGGCCCCAGCCCAGCGCCCAGCCGGATTGCACCATGCCCACCGCTTTGCCGCGATCCTTGGCGCGGATCACTTCACCGATCAACACCGCGCCGGCGGTCCATTCACCGCCGAATCCGAAGCCCATCAGGGTGCGGGCGATCAGCAATTGTTCGTAGTTTTGCGCGAAGCCGCAGAGGAAGGTGAAGAAGGCGAACCACAGCACCGTCAGTTGCAGGGTGCGCACGCGGCCGATGCGGTCGGAGAGAATCCCGGCGACCCAACCGCCGATGGCCGAGGCGATCAGGGTGCTGGTGTGAATCAGCCCCGCTTCGCCCGTGGTGATGCCCCACATCGCGATCAGCGTCGGCACAACGAAGCTGAGCATCTGCGTGTCCATGCCGTCCAGACCGTAGCCGATCTTGCAGCTCCAGAACGTGCGGCGCTCCTGCTGGTTGATGTTGCGGTACCAGTCGAGCGGCCCGGGGCGCGTTACAGGCTTGGATAACGGGAGGGTGTCGGGAGCACTCATGGCAAATCTCCGCAGGGCTTTTATTGGTCTTGTTCGAAGCTCCGACGACGCCTATCGTGGGAACCGGATGCGCCGATTTTTCGTCGCCCTGCCCTGCGCCGTCCAACGAATAAAAACCCGCCTTAGGCATAAGAAAAATTTGTCAGCCGAGCCTTGTCCATGAATCTGAAGTTTCTCGAGACCTTTGTCTGGGTCGCGCGCCTGAAGAGTTTTCGCCTGACCGCCGACAAGCTGTTCACCACCCAGGCGTCGATTTCCAGCCGCATTGCGGTGCTCGAAGGCGAACTGGGCGTGAAGCTGTTTCTGCGCGATTCACGCGGCGTCAGCCTGACCCCGGAAGGCTTGAAGGTGCTCGATTACGCTGAACAGATGCTCGACACCATGGCGGCGCTGAAACAATCGATCGAAACCCGTTCGAGCAAGGTCGGGCGGGTGCGTATCGGCGTGATGGACACGGTGATTCATACCTGGCTGAGCCCGCTGGTGGCGCAGATGACCGATCTGTACCCACGGGTGGAGATCGAGTTGGTCGCAGATACCGCGCTGAACCTCTGCGATCAGCTGCAAAAAGGTTTTCTCGATCTGGTGTTGCAAACCGATCTGATCCGCCACGAAAGCGTGCGCAGCCTGGAGTTGGCCAGCCATCCGCTGGGCTGGATCGTCGCCAGCAATTCGATCTACAACCGCGACTACGCCGACCTCGCCGAACTGGCGCAGGAGCGGATCATCACCTACTCGAAAAACTCACGGCCGCATCAGGATATCGTCGCCCTGATGCAGGCCAACGGCGTCATGGCGCCACGTTTGAATTGCGTGAATTCGGTGTCAGCGATCACCCGGTTATTGCGCGATGGCTTCGGTATCGGCGCGCTGCCGCCGGTGCTAGTGGCCGAGGAATTGGCGCGTGGCGAATTGATCTTGCTCGACATCGAGCAGCGACCAGCGAATCTGCCGGTGGTGGTGTCGTGGCGGGTCGGGGTTGAGTGGGTCGAGGAGATTGTGACGTTGTGTCAGCAGGTCTTGGCGGGGTATGCGCACAAGGTGGGCAAGGACTGCATCACCCTCACTGGATGATCAGTGGCGAGGGGATTTATCCCCGCTCGGCTGCGCAGCAGTCGTGATTGCGGCCAACGCGGTCTTTCAGTGCAGGTTTTGGGGCTGCTGCGCAGCCCAACGGGGATAAATCCCCTCGCCACAGAACCCACTCGCCACGGAACTCATTCGCCACAGAACCCACTCCCCCCATAGCCCATTCACCACAGAACTCATTCACCACAGAATCGCCATGCCATAAAGCCTCTGTTGCCAGAGGGGATTGAGCAGGTCTTACAAACCGCGGACGTCGCGATCTTCGATCGGTCGGCTCTGGCGCAGGCGGCGGCCGCCGAGAACGACCCAGTCGATCAGGCGGAACAGGCATTCGATGCCGAACGACAGCAGCAACGCGCCGCTCATGCCCCAGATCATCGCCTCTGGCGTCAGCAGGATCTGGTAGCTGTAGCCGTTCCAGGTTTCCTTGCGAATATCCGGATCGGCGGCCAGGACCACTTGCAGGAAGCGCACATACCACGGGCCTTGCATCGCCTGGAATTGCTTGTCCAGCGCGACCTGGCGGGTCAGCAAGGTGTTCAGGCTGTCGGCATCGCTGCGGAAAATCGGGTCTTCGCTGGCCCGGTAATGCGCGACCAGCGCCTGCATGTCGCCTTTGAAAAACTGATCCGCCGTGCCCTGGAAACCCCGCAGGCCGGTCTGCGCTTCGATCAGATGCGCTTCGACACGCTGGGCGTAATCGTTGATAAACCCCGGCACCTGGACACCGATCAACAGGCCCGCCGCAAACAACACCAGCCGTAGATAACTGAGCAACATGGGTGCAAATCCTTATTCGGTCTTGCCCTGGCTGACGCATTCGCCGCGTCGCCACAGGCTCCATTGGCCCGGTTCGTAGCGGGTCCAGGTTTCATTTTCGGTCAAAGGCTCGGTGGCAATCACCGTGACCACGTCGTTGGGCGTGGTTTCGGCCTGGAAGTCGACAATCACATCGACATCCTTGAGCCGCGCCGGGCCGAACGGTGCGCGGCGGGTGATCTGAGCGAGTTTGGTCGAGCAGTAACAGAACAGCCAGTCACCGTCGCTGAGCAGGCAATTGAACACGCCTTTGCTGCGATATTCGGCGCACGCTGCGACCAGATCCGGCAGCAGCACTTCGATATCGACCGGCTCGGGGAAGGCTGCGCGTACCCGGTTGAGCAAATCGCAGAAGGCCGCTTCGCTGTCGGTATCGCCGACCGGGCGGTAGAAACTCTTGATCGGAGTGAAGTCGGCGAGTTGACCGTTGTGCGCGAAACACCAGTTGCGCCCCCACAGTTCGCGGACGAACGGGTGGGTGTTGGACAGGCAGACCTTGCCGACGTTGGCCTGGCGGATGTGGCCGATGACCACTTCGCTCTTGATCGGATAACGCTGCACCAGATTGGCCACTTCCGACTCGCTGCTCGCCGCCGGGTCCTGAAACAGACGCAAGCCGCGCCCCTCGTAGAAGGCAATGCCCCAGCCGTCGCGGTGCGGGCCGGTGCGTCCGCCGCGCTGCATCAGGCCGGTGAAGCTGAACACGATGTCGGTCGGCACGTTGGCACTCATGCCCAATAATTCACACATGTGCGGACTCTCGGGTTACAGACGCGGCTCGACCCGCATGCGCTGCGGATTGTTCGGCACTGGCGGGCGGCCGTAGCGGTCATCACCGGCGCCGCCGAACGGTTGATCATCGTCGCGCTCTTCGGCACGGGCCGCGGCCTTGGCGGCCTCGGCGCGTTCACGCCGCGCTGTCGAGGCGCGCTCGATCGGCAGGCGGATCAAGACGAAAACCAGATACGCCCCGAAGGCGATCATGCCGTACATGAACAGATCGGAAACCGCGCGCCAGGCGTTGTTGCCGACCTTGAACAGCATGTCCAGGGCGGTGATGGCGATGGCCGGTGCAACTTTGGCTTTCACCGGATCGACGATGGTCGGGCTGAACAGCAACACCGCCATCAGCACACGCAGCGGCTCGCGCAGCCAGCGCCACATCCAGGTGGTCAGGCGCATCCATACCAGCAGGCAGCCCACGGCGGCAAAGGCGTAAAGGCCCCAGGCGATCAGATAGTCGTTCTCGGTCATGGTGTCCATGGCAAGGCAGGCAAATAGGCGCTTATAGTAACGACTTTTCGCCCATGCGGCTTGTCCCAATACCAGACGGCCAGCAGCCGCCCCTGTGGGAGCGAGCCTGCTCGCGAATACGGACTGTCAGTTGCAACAGCGTTGCCTGACACACCGCTTTCGCGAGCAGGCTCGCTCCCACAAGGGCTGCGGCGCTTTCAAGACCTGCGAACAACCCAATTCCGAATATTGTCCGAGAGCCTTCCATGCCCCAATCCGCCAATGTCATGACTGCCCCGATTGCCCAGCGGGCGCCCGGCGCCGACCCGTATGCCTGGCTGCAGGAGCGCGACACCGACGCGGTGCTCGACTACCTCAAGGCTGAAAACGCTTATCAGGAAGCGCAAACCGCCGATCAGGCCGAGCTGCGTGAAAGCCTGTTCAATGAGATCAAGGGACGGATTCTCGAGACTGATCTGTCCCTGCCCTCGCCTTGGGGCCCGTATCTGTATTACACGCGCACCACCGCCGGTGACGAATACGCCCGGCACTACCGCTGCCCGCGTCCTGCCGACGACAGCCTGACCCTCGATGAAAGCCGCGAACAATTGCTGCTCGACCCGAATGCGCTGGCCAATGGCGGCTTCTTCTCGCTCGGTGCTTTCAGCATCAGCCCCGATCACCAGCGCCTGGCCTACAGCGTCGATGCTTCGGGCGACGAGATCTACACGCTGTTCGTCAAAGAGCTGTCCAACGACAGGGTCAGCGAACTGGAATTCGAGGACTGCGACGGCAGCATGACCTGGGCCAACGACAGCCTGACCCTGTTTTTCGGCGTGCTCGACGACACCCATCGCCCGCATAAACTGTTCCGCTATCGCCTCGATGGCACTGCCGCTGAAGAGGTTTTTCACGAGCCGGATGGGCGGTTCTTCCTGCATTGCTACCGCGCCAGCTCCGAACAGCAATTGCTGCTGTCGCTGGGCAGCAAGACCACCAGTGAAGTCTGGGCGCTGGAAGCCAATCAGCCGCATCTGCCGTTCAGCTGCCTGGCGCCACGGGTCGAAGATCACGAATACGACGTCGACCACGGCCTGCTCGATGGCGTCTGGACCTGGTTTATCCGCACCAACCGCGACGGCATCAACTTCGCTCTGTATCAGGCCCCGGACACTGGCGTGCCGCCAAGCGAGGCCGAGTGGCAGAACCTTATCCCGCACAACGAAGAAGTGATGCTCGACGGCGTCAGCCTCAACGCAGAGGCTATGACCTTGAGCCTGCGCGAAGGTGGTCTGCCGATCATCGAGGTTCACCCGCAGGGCCAGGCGTCGTATCGCGTGCAGTTGCCCGATGCGGCCTACAGTCTGCATGTGCAAAACAGCCTGGAATTCGAGAGCGATCGCATTCGCTTGCGCTACGAAGCGTTGAATCGCCCGGCTCAGGTGCGCCAGTTGATCCTCGCCAGCGGCGAGCAAACGGTGCTCAAGGAAACTCCGGTACTCGGCCAATTTGATGCCGACGCCTATGTCAGCCAACGTCTATGGGCCACCGCCCCGGACGGCACGCAGGTGCCGATCAGTCTGGTGATGAAGCGCGAGATGGTCGGTAAACCGGTGCCGCTGTATCTGTATGGTTACGGCGCTTACGGTTCCAGCCTCGATCCGTGGTTTTCCCATGCACGCCTGAGCCTGCTCGATCGCGGCATGGCCTTCGCCATCGCTCACGTACGTGGTGGTGGTGAATTGGGCGAAGCCTGGTATCGCGCCGGCAAGCAGGAACACAAACACAACACCTTCAGCGACTTCATCGCTTGCGCCGAATTCCTGATTCTCAACGGCATCACCACGGCGGAGAAACTGGCGATCAGCGGCGGCAGCGCCGGTGGCCTGCTGATCGGCGCGGTGCTCAACCAGCGCCCGGATCTGTTCGGCGTGGCGATTGCCGAAGTGCCGTTCGTTGACGTGCTCAACACCATGCTCGACCCCGAGCTGCCGCTGACCGTCACCGAATACGACGAATGGGGCAACCCGGAAGAACCGGACGTCTATGATCGGATCAAGGCTTACGCGCCGTACGAAAACGTCACCGCGCAGGCTTATCCGCCACTGCTGGTGATCGCCGGTTACAACGACAGCCGTGTGCAGTATTGGGAGGCGGCCAAGTGGGTGGCGAAATTGCGCGCGACCAAGACCGACGACAATGTGCTGCTGCTCAAGACTGAATTGGGTGCTGGGCATGGCGGCATGAGCGGGCGCTATCAGGGATTACGTGACGTAGCGCTCGAATATGCATTTGTGTTCAAGGTTTTGGGAATTGCCTGAGGAACTCTGTGGGTGGCTTGGGTCTTAACTGCAGACCCTTGTGGCGAGGGGATTTATCCCCGTTGGGCTGCGAAGCGGCCCCAAACCCTGCAAACTCAGTATTCCTGAAGCACCGAGTTGGCAGGATTTGCGACTGCTGCGCAGCCGAGCGGGGATAAATCCCCTCGCCACAAAAGCCCATTCCTACGGGATCCGTGTATAGCCTTGAAATGTGATAACAAAAAGACCGCATCGACATGTCTGAACCGACCTTTCTGAACAACGAAATTCGCGACTGGCTGATGGACTGTGGCCTGTTCGATCAATTGCAACTGGCCGACTTTGCGGCCGCTTCCGGTTACTTCAGCATCAGCACCGTGGCTGAGGGCGAGGCGATTTTTCGCGAGGGTGATGCCGGCAGTTTCATGTGCATCATCCACACCGGCCAGGTCGCCGTGCAGAAAACCAGCGCTGACGGCCAGGTGATCACCATGGCCACCCTGCGCAGCGGCCGGGCCTTCGGTGAAATGGCCGTGCTTGATGGCGAACGCCGTTCGGCCACATGCATCGCGGCGAGCAATTGTCAGTTGCTCAACCTGGGCAAGGACTCGCTGGAGAAAATGCTCAACGACGCACCGAAAATCGCCGCAAAAATCATCCGCGCCCTCGCCGTCTCGCTGTCCAAACGCCTGCGCATGGCCGACGGCCAACTCGCCGCACAACAGGTTTAACCGCCGGGGGACTTGACCTTGTTGCCGTTCGGCTCGATACCCGGCACAGGTTGATCCTTGCTCGGCGGGCTGGGCATCTCGATCGGTACCAGCGGCGGGCTGCCGCTGCCGGCGCCCGACTTGGGCAGGGTGATCGGGGTGATCTGCGGATACGGCGTCGGCGTCGCAGTGCCGGGCGAACCGGGTTGCGGCGTCGGGCTGACCGGAACGCTCTGCTGGGCCTGCACCGCAGTAATCGCGAGCGCGGCCAGGGTAATGACCGTTAGAATGGTGCGCTTCATCAAGGGCTCCGTTTGGCCTTTAGTCTGTGCTCAGGCTACTCCCAACGCGCCTGCTTGCCTTCCCCCCTTTAGAGATTTCCATGAAACGTTTCGTTCTGCTCGACACCACCCCGATCCCTGAAAACGGCGGTGCCCTGTGCCTGTTCGAGTATGGCGAGGATTTCGTCATCAAGATCCAGGGCGGCGACGGCGGACAGTTGATGAACACGCGCATGCACGGTTCTGAAGATGCGCTTGCCGAGATTCCCTGCCGCAAGGTCGCCGGCCGGCCGAATTCGCGGGTGTTGATCGGTGGCCTGGGCATGGGTTTCACCCTCGCCTCGGCACTCAAGCACCTGGGCAAGTCCGCCGAAGTGGTGGTCGCTGAGCTGGTGCCCGGCGTAGTCGAGTGGAATCGCGGCCCGCTCGGGGAGAAGTCCGGTCGGCCATTGCTCGATCCGCGCACGGTGATCCGCATGGAAGATGTGGCCAACGTGCTGCAAAGCGAGCCGAACGGTTTCGACGCGATCATGCTCGACGTCGACAACGGCCCTGAAGGTCTGACCCAGAAGGCCAACAGTTGGCTGTACTCCGCCGCTGGTCTGAATGCCTGCGCCAAGGCCCTGCGCCCCAAAGGCGTGCTCGCGGTGTGGTCGGCCAGCGCCGACCGGCAGTTTTCCGACAAATTGAAGAAGGCCGGTTTCAAGGCCGAAGAAGTCCAGGTCTTCGCCCACGGCAACAAGGGCACCCGCCACACGATCTGGATTGCCGAGAAGCTCAAGGGCTGAGCTAAACTCTGCGCATAACCGTCATCAGTCTTTCTGCAAAGGTGAACCCATGAGTTCGTCCACCCCCACCAACACGTCGAAGCTGGACCGCATCCTCGCCGACAACCAGCGCGACAAGGAAATGGGCTACCGCGACAAGGCCCTGAAGATGTACCCGCACGTCTGCGGCCGCTGCGCCCGCGAGTTTTCCGGCAAGCGCCTGAGCGAACTGACCGTCCACCACCGCGACCACAACCACGACAACAACCCGCAGGACGGCTCGAACTGGGAGCTGTTGTGCCTGTATTGCCACGACAACGAACACTCGCGTTACACCGATCAGCAGTATTTCGGCGAGGGCTCGCTGAGCACACCGAAGATCGCCAAGGCCACGCATAACCCGTTTGCGGCCCTGGCTGGCTTAATGAAAAAAGAAGATTAAAAGCAAAGATCGCAGCCTTCGGCAGCTCCTACACGGTGTACGCCATTAGACTGTAGGAGCTGCCGGAGGCTGCGATCTTTTGATCTTATCCCCGTATAATCGCCCTCTTTTTCCCGAAGGCACCCCGCTCGTGGCAGACAAACGGTACAGCTGCATTGGTTTGTATAACCCAAAATCACCGGAGAACGTCGGTTCGGTGATGCGCGCCGCAGGCTGTTACGGCGTGGCGTCGGTGTTCTACACCGGCAAGCGTTATGAACGCGCCGCCGACTTCGTCACCGACACCAAACGCGTGCACTACGACATCCCGCTGATCGGCATCGACGACCTGAAAAAAATCCTTCCGCTCAACTGCGTGCCCGTTGCGGTAGAGCTGGTCGAAGGCGCACGGCCGCTGCCGGAATATACCCACCCCGACCGCGCCCTGTACATCTTCGGGCCGGAAGACGGCTCGCTGGATAAAGAGATTCGCGACTGGTGCGAAGACGTCGTGTACATCCCGACCACCGGCTGCATGAACCTCGCCGCCACGGTCAACGTCGTGCTCTACGACCGCATGGCCAAAGGCCTGAACACCCGCTCCGGGCCGAAATTCCGCTGAAGCGTCGCACATTCGATGGAACAAGCTGACCGCCCTGGCAGTCAGCTTATCTATCAATCGCACCCTGCCTGGAGATAGACCATGAGCGAGCTCAAACGCGTAGAACGCATCGAATCCACCCCGTTCCAGTCGCCTTCGCACAAGAACGTGCATGGCTGGGAGCGCGTCGGCTCGTTGACCGGCGGCGTGCTGATGGTCGGCAAGGGCCTGCGCCGTGGCGGCGTGTTCGGCCTGATTCAAGTGGCGCTCGGCGGCATGGCCGTGGCCCGTGGCATTACCGGGCACTGCTCGGCGAAAAGCCTGCTGGAAAAAGGCCGTCAGGACATGAGCAACGTGCGGGCGAAGATCGAACGCGCTGGGGAAGAGCTGAGCAAGCTGAAGACCAATGCCGAAGTGGCCACCGAAACGGCAACCGTTACCGGCAATGATTCGCTGACCTCGCCGAAAGCCGGCGTCTGAGGCTTTAAAGCAAAAGATCGCAGCCTCCGGCAGCTCCTACACGGAATCACGTTTTCCATTGTAGGAGCTGCCGAAGGCTGCGATCTTTTGATCTTTACGGGTTCAACAACCCACCACCTCATCAGCCCGCGCGAAAAATCAGATGATCTTCCCAGTCATCCTCCGGCACGCTGCCTTCGGCGAGCATGCGCCCGGACTGGGAAATCCGCTCATGGTGCACCGCATCGCGGTCGCCACACACCAGGTGATGCCATAACGGCAGATCCTTGCCCTCGCTGACCAGACGATAACCGCAGGTCGGCGGCAGCCATTTGAATTCTTCCGCCTGACCCGGCGTGAGCTGGATGCAGTCCGGGACAAACTTGATCCGGTTCGGATAATCGCTGCACTGGCAGGTTTTCAGATCCAGCAGTTTGCAGGCGATGCGCGTGTAATAGACGCTGTTGTCTTCTTCATCCTCGAGCTTTTGCAGGCAGCACAGACCGCAGCCGTCGCACAGCGATTCCCATTCCTCGTGATCGAGTTGATCGAGGGTTTTGCGTTTCCAGAACGGTTCGACTATGGCGGCCATGGCTCAAGCATCAACATCAAGGTGGTGAAAAGGCCGCCAGTCTAGTGCCAGCGGACGCAAGGGCCAAGCGCTGGCGACTGTCGGTAAATCCGCTTGTCAGCGCCAGCGCCGCCCGCTGAGCAAACTGGTGGCTGCACTTTGAAACAAATGTGGGAGCGAGCCTGCTCGCGAAAGCGCTGTGTCAGACACGCTGTTGTCGACTGACACGCCCTCTTCGCGAGCAGGCTCGCTCCCACAGCGAAATCGGGTGAGTCAGTAACCGCGGGTGAAATCCACCTCGCCGCGCAACGCTTCACCCGCCTCATACGCTTTCAGATTCTGCACAAACAAATCCACCATCAGCGCCGGCGAGGTCGGTGCCGAGCTGTGCCCGGTCAGGAGCAAGCCCCACGCGGTCCAGAACGGATGGCGTTGCGGCAATGGTTCCTGACGGCAGACGTCGATCACCGCGCCGGCCAGGTGCCCTTCTTTCAAAGCTTCAACCAGATCGGCATCGACCACTGCCACACCGCGTCCAGCGTTGATGAACAGTCCGGTCGGTTTGAATTGCTTGAACAGCGCCGCGTCGTAGATATCGTGGGTGTGTTCGGTGTTCGGCAGCAGATTGACCACGTAGTCCACCTCGCCCACCAGACGCGGCAGATCCGCCAGCGCGCCGACTTCGACAAACGGCGCCTGTTCGCGGGCGCTGCTGGCGATGCCATAAAGCTCGACGCCGAACGGCAGTAGAAACTGCGCAACGCTCTGGCCGATGTCACCGGTGCCGACGATCAGCACCTTGCGCCCGACCAGACTCTGGCCGCTGCGGTTGTCCCACTTGCGCTCGACCTGACTGACCAGCCGCGCCAGCACTTCGCGTTCGTGGCCGAGGATGTAGGTCAGCACGTATTCGGCCATGACCTGACCGAAAATCCCCACGGCGCGGGTCAGGCGATAATCGCGGCGCAGGCCGTCGGCGAGCAGCGGCGTGATGCCGGCCCAGGTCGATTGCAGCCATTGCGGTTGATGGCCCTGGCGCAGCAGGGTCGCGAGCAGATCCGGCTGGCCCAGCCACACCGGGCAATCGGCGGCCTGCCGCGCCAGTTCGGCGGAGTCGCCGCTGGTCAGGACTTCAAGCTCGGGCAGTGCCTGACGCAGCAGGCGGGCGTATATCGCGTGGTCGTGTTCAGCAATCAGAACGCGCATCTTCAAACCTTTCGCAAACCGTGCAGACAGCCGCCGGGTTGGGGCCGGCCATCGCGGTAAAAACAGTTCCAGGGTTAACCGAGGCCCAGGACAGGGCCTCGCGGGTCAGACTGGATCGTTGCGTCGCAGCAACTCTTCGGGCAGGTGCTCGATGTACTCGTCCTCGGCCGGCGGCATTTGCAGGTGGTAGCCCTGCTTGTCGAGGTTTTCCAGGACCACGGTGATGTCTTCGCTGGCCAGTTTGCGCTCGGGCGACAGCACCAGATCGAAGGAATGCTTCGCTTTGCCGAAAGCCGTCATCAGCGCATCCGGCACGCGCTCGAGCGCATCGCTCTTGAGCACGTAGAGATACATGCCGCTGCGCTTGGAGCTTTGGTAGATGGAGCAAATACGTTTCAAGGCTGTTCTCCGGCGGTGGCCAGGCTGTCGAGCAGCTTCTGGCCGAGCAATTCGCGGCGCCAGCCACGCAGCGAATCGGGCAATTGGTAAGGACCCTCGGGGAAGCCGCTTTTGACCAGGGCTTCGAGGGTTTTCTTGCGCAGCATCAGTTCCGGGGCAATACCCAGGCGTTCGGCCTCGGCCTGACCCAGCGCGCGCAGTTGTTTGATCAACGCAGCGGCTTCGATCGGCAACGGCTCGGGCACTGCCGGCGGCCATTGATCCGGCCCCACACTGCCAGAGCGCTTGATCAGATCAAGCAGAAACTGACCGTCCTGACGTACGGTACGCGGGTGCATGTCTTCGATCTTGCCCAGCGCCGCGAGGTTATCCGGCTGCGTGCGGGCCAGGGGCCACAGCGAGTGTTCCCGGACGATGCGGTTGCGCGGCAGGTCGCGGGCGCGGGCTTCTTTTTCGCGCCAGGCGCACAGCTCACGCAGCACGGCCAGTTGCGCTCGGGACAGCTTCCACGCCAGTTTCGCCTCGCGATAGACCTCGTACGGATCGGTCTCGCGGCGCAGGTTGGCAACCAGTTCGGCGCCATCCTCCAGCACCCAGGCGAACTTGTCGTCGGACAGCCTGGGGCGCAACTCGACGAACACTTCGGCCAGATGCACGGCGTCTTCGGCGGCATAGCTGATCTGGGTTTCGGACAGCGGACGCTGCAACCAGTCGGAGCGGGTTTCGCCCTTGGGCAGGTCGATGCCGAGCACTTCCTGCACCAGACGCGAATAGCCCATCGAGAAGCCGAGGTTCAGGTAAGCGGCGGCCAGTTGCGTGTCGAACAACGGCGCCGGCAGGCTGCCGGTCAGGCGCAACAGCACTTCGAGGTCTTCGCTGCAGGCGTGCAGGACTTTCAGCACCGCCGGGTTCTCCAGCAACGCGGCCAGCGGTTGCCAGGCGTTGATGGTAAGCGGGTCGATCAGGTAGGCGCGTTTGCCGTCGCCGATCTGCAACAGGCCGGCAATCGGGTAGAAGGTGTCGACCCGCATGAATTCGGTGTCGAGGGCAACGAACGGCAGCTGCTGCCACTCGGCGCAAAACTGCGCGAGGCTTTCGTTGTCGCGAATCCAGTGAATATCGATAGCCACACGGCTCTCCCTTGAAGAATGGCGCGCAGTATATATCGCCACCGACGATTTACGCGCCTTTGAAGGGCAAGAGCTGTAAGGAAATGTCTTGCCTGTCAGCAAGAATAGTCTGACAGCAGAAACAGAAAGGCCCGTCGCATTGGCGCGACGGGCAGGAAACACTTCACTGCTTGGCCAACACGCCGTCGATCACCGCGCCGCGACAACCGGCAAACATGTCCAGCGCCGGCTGATACACGCTGCTGCGCACTTCCAGCAGGCCGAGCATCGAGTGAAACAGATTGTCCTGGCTCAGCGGTTTGTCCCGGCTCAGTTGCAGGCAATGGGTGTCGACCGAGTAGGCTTTCTGATAGCTGTCGGAGAACCACGCCAGCATCGCTACATGCTTCTGTTGCTCGGGCGCCAGCATATAAGGCGTGCCGTGCAGAAACAGGTTGTACTCGCCCAGCGATTCGCCGTGGTCCGACAGATAGAGCATGGCGGTGTCGACTTTGTCCTTATTGCTGCGCAGCACATCGATCAGGCTCGCCAGCACATGGTCGGTGTAGACCAAGGTGTTGTCGTAACCGTTGACGATACTTTCGCGGCTGCAATTGTTCAGCGCGTTACTTTCACAGACCGGAGTGAAGTGTTCGTACTCCTTGGGATAACGCTTGAAGTAGTCCGGGCCATGACTGCCCATCTGGTGCAGAACCAGCACGGTGTCCTTGTCCAGATGATCGATGAAACTTTGCAGGCCTTGCAGGAGAATTTCATCGCGACATTCGCTGTTGGCGCATAACGCAGGGTCCTGCAACTTGCTGACATCCTGCACCGTGACGCGGTCGCAAGTGCCTTTGCAGCCGGACTGGTTATCGCGCCAGATCACATCGATGCCGGCACGCTTGAGCACATCGAGCAAGCCTTCTTCATTCTTGGCCTTGCTGGCGTTGTAATCCTTGCGACCCATATTGGAGAACATGCACGGTATTGAAACTGCGGTTTCCGTGCCGCAGGAATGGACATCGGTAAAGGCGATCAGCCCGGCCTCCTTGTCCAGTTGCGGCGTGGTGTCGCGGTCGTAACCGAGAATGCCGAAGTTCTGCGCCCGCGCACTCTCCCCCACCACCAGCACGGTGAGGGATTTGCGTGGCTGTAGCTGCAAGTCGGGGTTGCGCTGGGCATCTTCGCCGATCTTGATGAACGGCTGCTGCGCCGAGACCACTTGCTCTTGCAGATAACCAATGGATGCGCCGATGTAATTGCTCGGCACCAGCATCAGGCGAATTTCGTGGTGATTGCGAAATAGCGACGACAAACCTTGATAGTTGGCCAATGCGACAACACCGATCACCGCTGCCGAGGCAACACTGACAATAACTTTGCTGAACAACTCGCGATGCCAGCGCCGATAACTGACCGGAACTTTCCACAACAACAAACACGGCAGGACACCCAGCAAGAGAATATAAGCAAACAACTTCAATGAGAGCAGATCACGCACTTCCGTGACGTTGGTCTCGGCAAAGTTGCGCAACATGCCGGCATCGATCATCACGCCATATTGGCTCATGAAATAAGCCACGCCGGCGCTGACTAAAAACAACAGGGTCAATAGTGGTTTAAGCAGTGGCCGGAAAGCGAATAATGTCAGGACTATGTTGAACGCGGCAAAGATCATCACGCCAAACGCAACGCGCATGGCGATGCCCTTGCCATCGGCGGCGGTGATCTCGAACAGATGTTGCCAAAGCACCAGATTGAAACCGAGCAACAAAAAGGCGCTGGCAAACAACGTCACCCATTCCGGGCGCACGGCTTTTAACTTCAACATGATGAGTGACTGTTCCTGAAAGAAGAACCTCGTCAAGTGTGAAAATTTCGTTCACCGAGGCATGCCAAACTTTAGGCAGCCATGGATCAATTTTTCGTGAAAAAGATGCTAATGATTAGTTGCCTCGGAGTACGAACGTGAAAGTTTGCGAGTATTTGAGAATGGTTCAGGTTTTATTCAGTTTCAGGCACTTCGCAATGTCCTCTGTGGGAGCGAGCCTGCTCGCGAAAGCGCAATGTCAGCAAATGAATGTCTGTCTGGAGGAACGCATTCGCGAGCAGGCTCGCTCCCACATCGGGACAGGGGTGTTATCGAGTTTTTAGGTCTGGCCCGCGACTTTCTGATTTGCCGACGTCGGCGACGCCAAGCCTAATCATCAGCCTCCGCACTCAAAGGCCCGCCGATGAATCACACCCGCCCCGCCGCTTGGCTGATGCTCGCGATCATCCTTGTCGCACTTAATCTGCGCCCCTCAATGGCAGCCATCGGGCCGCTGCTGTCGGCGATCCGCGGCGATATCCCGTTGAGCTTCAGCCTTGCCTCTCTGCTGACGATGCTGCCGGTGATGGCCATGGGGCTGGCGATGTTTTTCGGCCTGAGCATCAGCCGGCGCCTGGGCGACCGACGCACGGTGCTGCTGTCGCTGTTGATCATCGGGCTGGCGAGCGTGTCACGGCTGTTTATCGATTCGGCGATCGAGCTGATCGTCAGCGCGATGCTGGCCGGCATTGGCATAGCCCTGATTCAGGCATTGATGCCGGCGCTGATCAAATCGCGCTTTGCTGACAACGTGGCGTTATGCATGGGCGTCTACGTCACGTCAATCATGGGCGGCGCGGCGATTGCCGCCTCGTTCGCGCCACTGGTGATGGTGCAGGCCGGCAGCTGGCGCGTGGGGCTGGCCATCTGGGCGGCGTTGGCATTGGTCGCGTTGCTGGTCTGGTGCTTGCAGCCCGCGCAAGCCATATCAACGGTGACCCGGCGGGAGTCTTTCATCACCCGCCCTCGCGCCTGGTTGCTGGCGATTTTCTTTGGCCTCGGTACGGCGTCCTACACCTGTGTCCTCGCCTGGCTCGCCCCGTATTACGTGGAAAAAGGCTGGAGTGAACAGAACGCTGGGCTGCTGTTGGGTTTTCTTACAGCGATGGAGGTCATTTCCGGCCTGGCAGTGCCTGCGATCGCCAATCGCAGCCGTTATCGGCGTGGGATAGTGGCGGTTCTGCTGTTGCTGATCATCGGCGGTTTCTGCGGGCTGATACTCGTCCCGCAATATTTGGCCCTGCTGTGGCCTTGTCTGTTGGGCCTGGGGATTGGCGGTCTGTTTCCGATGAGCCTGATCGTCGCGCTGGATCATTGCGACGAGCCGCAGCGTGCCGGTGGCCTGACCGCGTTTGTACAGGGGATCGGTTATCTGATCGCCGGCCTCTCGCCGCTGTTGGCAGGGATGATTCGCGATCGGCTGGGCAATTTCGAAGGCGCGTGGTGGGCGTTGACGGCGATGATGGTGATCATGCTGCTGATGGTGATGCGCTTCGACCCTCGCCACTACGCGCGCCACTTGCCTCGCCCGGGCTAGAGGCCTCTGGCCATCTTTTGCGCACGAGATTGGCAACGTCGTGTTGCTAAAAGTTTCTGTCCCACATGTGTCCGTGAAATGTCCTACAAGGGTTTCTCCTGGCACCATCGTTCCGTTAGGATCGTACGCACACGTTTGCGCGAATTCTGCGCAAGGGGGCACAGCGAGACGGAACTCATGCTGAACAGTAATTTGCTTCGCAAGCTCGACATGCAGGACTTGATGGTATTCGTCGCCGTGTACGAGCAGAGCAGTGTCACCGATGTCTCGGAAACCCTGTTCGTCAGCCAGTCCACCGTCAGTTATTGCCTGAAGAAACTGCGCACCAGTTTCGAAGACGAACTGTTCATCAACACCCGCACCGGCATGCGCCCGACCTACAAAGCCTGCAGCATGTACGGCCATGTGCAGAAAATCCTCGAAAGCATCAACCTCTGCCACGCCGGTGCCCCGGCCTTCGACCCAAGCCGGCAGGCGGTGACTTTCAACATTTGCGCGCCGGAATACTTCGAACAACTGATTCTGCCGCGACTGTTGAAGCGCTTCGACTTCGATGACTTGCCGGTAATGGTCAACATGCACAAGTTTGAGACCGATGTGCCGGCCGAAGAGTTGCGCGACGGCAGCCTCGATCTGGTGATCAGTTTCGGCCCGCACTTTCACCGCCAGCATGCGGATCTGAAATCACGGATGCTGTTGGAAGATGACCTGGTCTGCGTCTTCGACAAACGCGCCACGCCACTCGAACCGCGGTTGAGCCTGCAAGCATTCACCGAACGTCGGCATGTGTTCCCGACGCCGTGGACTTCAAGCACCAACATGGTCGACGGCTGGCTGGCGCGGCAGGCGCAGAAACGCCAGATCGTCGCGCGCTCGAACAGCTACAGCGCCGCGTTGAAGATGATCACCGGCACCGATTTCATCCTCACCCTGCCCCGGCGTATCCAGCGTCTGTTGACCAACGACGCGGTGTTCAACCACTGCGAGGCGCCCAATGGCTTGCCGGGTTTCACTCTCGACATGCAGTGGAGCCAGAACGCCGATCGGGACAGCGCCAACGTCTGGCTGCGCGAGCAGGTGATTCAGGTGTGCAGCGAGCTGGAAAACGCCTGAGCGTCAGACGCCGATCGCGGCTTTGCTGTAGGACTCGCGATCGATGTCGAGCAGTTCGACGCAAAGTTGCACTTCAAGCCCGGCCGGCCATTCGCAGAGTTCCTGCAACACTGCCAGCAGACTTTGCGAGAGCTGCTTCTTGATCTCCGCCGAGCGCCCACTGAGCAAGGCCAGTTTCACATGGACGAAGGCGCGCTCGCCCTGCGCCGTACCGACCTTGAAGTTGTCGATCTTGATCGCGCGGCTCTTGATGTCGAACTCCGCGCCAAACTGACCGGAACCGACCAGCGTATTGTTGAGCCGGATCAGGGCGATGTCAGCGTTCAACTGCGTCAGGTTGGCGGTGTATTCCATGTGCAGGTGTGGCATTGCGGATCTCCAGTCGGCGGATGCGGGGGGCGTACATATACCACAATCACACAGCGTCATTTGTGGGAGCGAGCCAGCTCGCGAAAGCGTCCTTTAAGTTTACACACCCGCGCCTCCCGAACCGCTTCGCGAGCAAGCTCGCTCCCACAGGGTGGTGTGGTGCTTGTCAGGACGGAATCAGCGGCCGTTCACTCATGAACGCTTCCAGCCGCGAGCGCAGCCAGCGTTCGGCAGGGTCGCTGTCGACGTGGCTGAGCCAGACCATCGACAGGTCCAGTGTCGGCGTCTTGAACGGAAACGGTTCCTGGAACAGCGCCCCGGACGCCGCCATCGCCGCTGCGGTGTAATCCGGCAGGCTGGCGATCAGGTCGGTGCCGGCCAGCAACGCCGGCAATGCGCTGTATTGCGGCACCGACAACACCACCTGCCGCGTGCGGCCCAGTTCCGCCAGCCACTCATCGGCGTAGCCACTGACATTGGCCGTGTGCGACACCAGCACATGCGGGCGAGCGCAATATTCGTCGAGGGTCAGCGGCGTATCAGAGGCATCGGCACGCAGGATGCTCGGCTGGATGTGCCGCAGCAGTTTGCGTTTGGCGTTGGCCGGCAGGCCGCGGGTCTGGCTGATGCCGACGGTGATATCACCGGCGGCCAACAGGTCGGGAATGCGCCAGTAATCGACATGCTGCACCACGAACACCACGCTCGGTGCTTCCTGGCGCAGCGCGCGTAACAGCGGCGGCAGCAGGCCGAATTCGACGTCGTCGGACAGGCCGATGCGAAAGGTCATGGTGCTGGTGGCGGGATCGAAATCGCGGGTCAGGCTCAGCGCCGCCGACAGTGAATCCAGTGCCGGTTTGAGATGGCGGTAAATGTCTTCGGCGCGGGCCGTCGGTTCCATGCGATGGCCGACGCGGATGAACAGCGGATCATTGAGCATCGTGCGCAAACGGTTGAGTGCCGAACTGATGGTCGGCTGGCCGAGGAACAGCTTCTCCGCCGCGCGGGTCACGTTGCGTTCGAGCATCAGGGTCTCGAACACCACCATCAGGTTGATGTCGGCCTTGCGTAGTTCATTGCGGTTCATCCATCGCCCCTGCTCCCCGGAATTGCGGCAGTGTAGAAAGGCCTGGGACCCGACGTCCATCAGCGTTTACGCGATTTACTGCACACTCACGGATTCCACGCCCAGGCCCATAACGCGCGCGTCATCGCTCACTCCGAGACTGCGCGGGCTGACAGCGTCCGGCAAATGCAGCTCGAGTCTCACCGCGCCATCCTCCGGCAGGGTTTGCCTGACCTGTTCATTCAACGGGATTTCCAGAGAATTGCCCTGAAAGGCTGTCAGCCGAGTCGAAAGAACTTCAACGCCGTTGAGCCTGACGATGACTCGCTGAGCAAGAGTTGGCGGCATGACGAACGCCAGCGCCTGGATCGAAATCGATTTAGCTTGCGCTGGCACGCGCAGCGCCATTTCCGCGTCATGGCCCTCACTCCAGGTGCCCCACGCTTCCGGCGCCCCCCAGCCTTTGATCAGTTGTCGACTCTTGCGATCGAATGTGTAGACGACGCCAGGACGGCTCAGCGCGATGGATGCCAGCGCCCGCCCCTCATCGATCATCGGCAGACATTGCTGACAACGCTTCCAGCCTGGTGCAAGCACAACGAAGTCATCGACCCGGGTCAGCAGATCGCTATCGCTGTGAACGCTTTTGGCCGCCAGAGCCTGCGCTTCATCGTCCAGGATATATAGAGAATCGGCTTCGTACTCTCCGGTTTGCAGCCGATGCCGAGCCACGCGCTGCGCCTTGTCGAGCGCCGAAATGCTCATGCGCCCCATGTACACCGAGTCGGTTTTCAGTCCATGTGCTCCAGCGAAATCAGCGATCGCTTGCCAGCGTTCGGGCTGGTTTTGCGGCAGCAACCCGCGAACATTCCTGTAGTGGCCGGCCGCGCTGTTCCAGAAGGGGTCGCGCATCGGACTGACCCAGTCCGATGCGGGGGCTACCATCCTTGATGCGCGCAGCCCCGCCCAGCCGTTGTGCGTATCTGCCACCTGCACCACCAGCGCCAAGGCGAGTAACCCTATGGCAACTGGCGCGCGAAAGCCCCGCACAAGCAGGTACACGAGGAACAGTTCGATTGCATAAAAGACCGGCCAGAACATGCGCCCTGAAGCGCGAAAAATACTGGCCAGCCGCTCGATGAATGTCGGCAACGGATAGTTGAAAGTCTGCGTCCCAACACCGATGTGATGGGATAACGCGAACAGGGTCAGGCCGATCATTGCGAACACCAGCCACCACCGCTCGCCCAGCGCAGCCCTCGGCGAAATCCCGCCGCGCAACCCTGCCACCGCCGCCAGCGGTAACAGCATCAGCACACCGAGGCCGAAATAATTGAAGCCTTCATAATCGCCGCCGCCGGTGCGGATGTCCGGCAATACCTGCGACCAGCCATCCGAATCGAATGGCGCCAGCAGATTCATCCGGTAAAAACCGAACCCCCCACTGCCGGCGCCGTCGGCAATGCTGAAGTATCCGGCCTGCCAGCAACACACGCTGACCAGTGCGAACAGACCGCCGAACTCGATCAGCCCCTCACGGCGAGTCAATCGGTCAAAAATGACTTTGCCGAGCAGATCGGCAAACCAGATCAACGCCACCATGACCAACAGATACGCATGCACCAGAGCTGTCGCCGCCAGCAGACAGCCCCAGGCCAGCCGCCGCCGTTGCAACGCGGGATGCAGCGCCAGGTAAAGTGCCGCCAGTAGCAGAAAGTGCCCGGCCAGAGACAGATGTCCTCCGGCACGAACAAACATCGGCGGGGAAAACAGCAACAGTCCCGTGGCCAGAAGCCGGATTACGACGTTATCCGTGATCAAGCCGAGCAGTTTCCAGCCGAACCACGCTTGCAGTACGAAACAGATGAGCAACCACAAGCCAAAATACTGGAACGTCTCTGGCAGCCAGGCGTTGAACGGTTTGAACAGCAGTGCCAGCAGCGGATTGGAGTCAGAAAAGATGATCGCACTGCCCAACTCCATGCCGTAGGACGGGTTGAGCCCGAGGGGAAAAGTCCACGGCGACTGGCGGAAAAAAACCCAGCCCAGATAATGCGTAGCCGGATCGCCCTCGCTGAGCCAGGCAATGTTCTGCGGATCGAGTGCACGCGGACCGATCACCATGAAAAAAGCAAGCACGCCCAACAGCAACGGCAGAATCGTCAACGCTGAAGATCTGTTCGAGGGCTTCATCGATACGTCCAGAAATTATGCAAAACGAAAGTAAATGCCGGCACCGTCAGGGCCACCGCGCCGATCCCGAGCAGATAGTGCAACCCAGCCATTTGCGCCGCCCAGGCAACCAGCATCGCCAATAGAAAACCACCCGCCGAGACCGACACAAAGCGCAGTAACGTGCGCCCGTGCAGGCGAGCTGAAAAGCTCCAGGTGGTGTTGATCACATAAGACACAACAGTCGCCACGGCAAAGGCGAAACCATTGGCCAGCGGCGGTTCGGGCGCGATGAAGCGGATGAACAGCACAGCCACCAGCGCATGCAGCGCAGTGACGAACAGCCCGGTCAGGGCAAAGCGCAGACCACGGCGGACCAACGCTGAACGCTCACTGCCGATCACGGTTTCTGCGCCAGCACGAAGACGCTCAAACCGGCCAGCCGGTTTCTGCCCATCAACGGCAATTCCAGCCGGCACAGGGTCTTGAGCACGCTGTTGACCCACGGGTGATGGCGCTTGAGTTGCGACTGTGGCTGTGCGGTCGGCGGACCTTGAGGCATCAGGCGCAACGCAGCGGCGATAGGAAACACCGCACCGAAATAGTAGGCGCCGCGCTGCACGGTCAAACCGGCATCGCCCGCCAGGGTTTCGAATTGCGCGAGGGTGTAGCGGCGCTTGTGCTCGAGAAAATCATCATGACCGCTCCAGAGAAACTGGAACGCTGGCACCGTCATCAGAAAACGACTGCCCGAAGGCACTTTATCGACATAGCTTTTGAGCAGGCCGAGGTCGTCGTCGACATGCTCGAGCACGTCCATCAGTAACACCAGATCGGCATCGATGCTGTCGATGCCGCGTCGGTAATGCACCGGTTTGCCCGCGCTGGTGGCGCTCGCATCGGCGGGGTAACTGATGTCGACGCACCACGCCTCATGCGCGTCGGTGTGGGTCAGCAAATGGTGCGAGAAAAACCCCGAGCCGGCACCGACATCGAGTATTCGCCGGATCGGCATGTCACCCAGCAATCGCCGGGTCGCCGCCGCTTTGCAGCAGTAATACCAATGCTCATCGATACTGTCGCCGAGGATGTCGGTTTCCTTGAGATCCATCTGTCAGTCCTTGGGGTCGTAGACGCGACGCACCAGAAAAACCGGTCGGCGTTTCGATTCGATATAAGTGCGGCCGAGGTATTCGCCGAGTACGCCAATACCGATCAATTGCAAACCGCCAAGGAACGTGACCGCGACCATCAGCGAGGCATAACCGGGCAAGTCGACGCCGTGGATCAGTGTGCGCAGGACAATGAACATAGCGAACGCAAACGACACCAGCGAAACTGTCGCTCCCAGGTAGGTCCAGACCCGCAGCGGTTCGGTGCTGAAACTGGTGATGCCTTCGAGCGCGAAGTTCCACAGCCGCCAGCCATTGAACTTGCTTTGCCCGGCCACGCGCTCGGGGCGCTCGTAGTCGACATGAGTGGTGCGGAAACCGACCCAGGCGAACAGACCTTTCATGAAGCGCCGCGACTCAGGCAGGGTCAGCAACGCATCGACCACGCAGCGGTCCATCAGGCGGAAGTCGCCAACGTTCTCCGGCAACGGCTGTTCGGCGATGCGGTTGTGCAGGCGATAGAACCAGTGGGCCGAGGTCGACTTGGCCCACGTGTCGCTGCGGCGGCTGACGCGATGACCCAGCACCACTTCGTAACCTTCGCGCCAGCGCTCGATCATTTGCAAGATGACTTCCGGCGGGTCCTGCAGATCGGCGTCGATCGGTACCACGATCTGCCCGCCGGCCATTTGCAGACCGGCCGACAACGCCGCTTCCTTACCAAAGTTTCGACTCAGGTCGACGATGCGCAGACGCGAGTCTTGCCGCTGCCGTTCAAGCAAGCGCTCAAGGGTCATGTCGGTGCTGCCATCGTTGATGAAGACCAGTTCAAGATCGATCAGCGCCTGCGCCTGAAAGACCTCGTCGATGCGCGAAAGAAAGCTGTCGAGGCTGTCGGCCTCGTTGAAAACGGGGATCACCAGCGACAACGCCACCTGCCCGGCCTGTTGCGTTCCGTGCTCAGTCAAAGGAGTGCTCTTTTTATAGTTTGTCGGTCATCGAAAGTTTTTCGAGGCCATGAGCCGTCCCGTATTAAGCAGTAGCAGGCACGCACGTGCAAGCATGACACGGCGTCATATCGGCCAATTCGCCGGGCAGTCGCGGCGCTCTGGGCAGGGTCTTTCAGAAACATCCGCGAACGATTGGAAACAAATCCGCGATAGCCAAAAAAACCCGCTGCGCTAGGCTTGCGTCGATGCGCCACACAGGTTGGCGCGCACATCCATCGCAGGGAGCGAACCCCATGTATTTCGAAATCTACCGACAAACCCGAGGCACCCCGAGCACTGGCAAAGGCCAATGGCGCTGGCGTCTGCGCGCGCGCAACCACGAGACCGTGGCCAGTGGCGAATCGTATGTGAACAAGGCTGATTGCTTGCATGTGATCAATCTGATCAAAGCCGTACAGGGCGAGACGCCGATCAAGGAAATTTGAGCGACGCCCTTTTCATCTGCAAAGCGGCACCGTCTGTCGCCCTGCAAAGGGTTTATTTGAATGCTTGTCAGCGGTGTTCATCAAAGGTGCATGTACTGCAATTTTTGCTGCCATGCACCCAAGGATTTCAGCCATGTCCCATGAGCACCGCTACCTCGTCAGTTTCATCGTCGACAACCAGCCGCAAAGCCGCACGCTGATCCACGATGGCGAGACCCTTGATCCGGGTCTCGCTGAAACCCTGGTCAAGACCGCTTTCGCCGAATTGAAGACCGCTTCACTGAGCGACGTCCAGGTGCAGAAACGCACCAGGCCCGACGAAGGCGACAACGTCCCCGGCCACTATCAGCAGCCATGAGCCGATCCCGGGCCGCCACCATCCATCGATGCTGCGGAGGTTACGCGCCATGAAATCACTCGCCGCGATCTGCCTTGCGGTCTTGGCTATGAGCGTCCAGCCAGGCCATGCAGACACTATCGACGCCTTCATCGAAGAGGCGGCACAGCAAAGCCTGTTCCAGCACAACAGTTCGCGCATCGCCTTGGAAAAGGCAACCTTGCCCGAAGTCAAAGCGTTCGCCAGACAAATGATCTCCGACCATGAGCGTTTCGATAAACAAATCAGGCAGCTGGGGCAAAGCCAGCATATGGTGGTTCCCGCCGAACCCTCGGTGGCATCCAAAGCCAAGCAGCTACGCCTTGAATCAAGGGATGACTCGTTCGACCGCATTTACATCGACAGCCAGGCCGAAACCCTTGAGCAAAAGCTGATGCTGTTCAAGAAAGAAGCGATGTCATCACAAAATCCGCAGCTCAAGGCTTTCGCCCAATCCGCATTGCCGGACATCGAGAAACAGGCAAAAACTGCCCGCGACCTGCAGGAAAAACTCAAGCCCTCCGCTGGCGCACTGAAATCCGTCAACCCCTGACTAACGGGGAACAATCAAAGCTGTAATAGAACCACGGCCACCAGTACGGCAATTACTGCCGATACCGCCAGCACTTGAGTCGAAGTCAAGGCCAGCGCCGCGTCCTTTGAGCGGCCGATAAAGCGGCCACGGGTCTGATGCCGATCCGGCTGCGCTTCGAACAGGTTGTCCGGGTGCTCGTTGTCTTCAGGCTCATTGGTCTGCTGACCGGACCATGCACTTCGCGCCATCAAACGGTCGAGCAGACCGGGCATGACCGATTGGCCGACAACCGCTTTGATCGTCGACCACCCCAGCCACAACTCTCGCGGCGGGTGCTTTACCACACTGAAGATCGCCCGTGCTGCCACGTCGGGGTCGTGAATCGGTGGCACCGGTTGGGGACGCTTGGGCAATTTGTTGCGTGCCCAATCGAACTGCGGGGTATTGATCGCCGGCAATTGCACCATGCACACGCGAATATTGCGGCGCTCATGCAGCAACTCACAGCGCAATGAATCAGTAAAACCGCGCACAGCGAACTTCGCCCCGCAATAGGCGGCCTGCAACGGAATGGCGCGATAGGCCAGTGCCGAGCCGACCTGGATGATCAGGCCCTTGTTGCGCGGACGCATCAACGACAGCGCCGCCAAGGTGCCATGAACCGTACCGAGATAGGTCACCTGAGTGACGCGCTCGATCTCGGCGGCGGACAATTGTTCTATCGGCGAGAGCACCGTGACCATCGCCGCGTTGACCCACACCGCCAGCGGCCCAAGCGTGGCTTCCAGTTGCTGCGCGGCCTGCTGCACGGCGAGCGCATCGGCGACATCGACGCTAACCGCTTCGACCTGAACGCCATACGCTTGCAGCTCTTCTTGCGTGGCGGCCTGTCCCGCCGGATCACGCGCCAACAGGCCGATACGGTAGCCGCCAGCGGCAAACCGGTGGGCCACCGCGCGACCC
The DNA here is from genome assembly GCF_004307525.1 of Pseudomonas sp. Sample_21. Taxonomy (NCBI): domain Bacteria; kingdom Pseudomonadati; phylum Pseudomonadota; class Gammaproteobacteria; order Pseudomonadales; family Pseudomonadaceae; genus Pseudomonas; species Pseudomonas sp. Sample_21. Next base: position 120,237 of record NZ_RCNZ01000035.1, read on the forward strand.
ACGCCAGCACTGGCGCCGCTTATCACCACCAAAGGTTGCTCCTGCATGAACCGTTCTCCCTGATGCTCAGTCGATCGGCCCGATGTTGATCATCAGGTCATCGCCCAGTCCTTGCACCTTGGCCAGTACGTCCACCGGCGTTTCGCTGGAAAAATGCACGACGTAGCCCATGCCGCTGCCGTCCTCTTCGATTGCACTGACCCACGACTCCACCTCGTCAGCATCCAGCCCCAGCGCCTGACCGAACTGGCGGTTGCGGTGATCGGAATCGGTTTCGTCCATCGGATAATCACTCATAGCAAACATCTCCTCGGGGATCGTCCCCTCACTGGTTGCTCAATGTGGTCTTAAGGATGGACGCCGAACGTTCACTGACAGTTCGTTTTTTCAGCCGAGCATCGAGCGCAGCTTGCGCAACAGATCCACCGGCGCGTAGGGCTTGGCGATCAATTCGAACTCATTGTCAGCCAGCTCATTGGGCGTCGACTCGTCCGCGCAGTAGCCGGTCGTCAGCAGGATCTTCATGGTCGGATAGCGCTGGGTGATTTCCCGCGCCAGTGCCAGCCCGTTCATCTCACCGGGCATGACCAGATCGGTGAAGACCAGCTCAAAGTCGCTACTCTGCAACATCGCCAGTGCCTCGCTCGCGTCTGCAGCGATGGTGGTCCGGTAACCCTGTTCGGACAGTACGAAGCGCGCCAGTTCAGCAACTTCGGCGCGATCCTCGACGATCAGGATGCGCTCCGTGCCCTTGAGATTTTCTGCGGTTTCAGCGGAGCCAGGTGCCGATAGCTGACTGTCATCCGCCGGGAAGAACAGGCGCACCGTGGTGCCGAGCCCCAGTGTCGATTCGATTTTGACCACACCGCCGGATTGCTTGACGAAGCCGTAAACCATCGACAAACCGAGGCCGGCACCGTTGCCCTCCTCCTTGGTGGTGAAAAACGGTTCCATGACCTTTTCGAGATCGTCAGCGGCAATGCCCACGCCGTTATCGGCGATTGCGATGCAGACGTAACGCCCCGCCGCCAGTCCGCCCTGGTGCGGATCGGTCGCGTCCGGGACAACGACGTTGCGCGTCTGCACGGTGATCACGGGCTGTTGCTGTTGCTGCTGCCCCAATGCATCGCGGGCATTGGACAGCAGATGATTCAGTGCCATCTCGGCCTGCGCCGGGTCGAGCCGGCAGTTCCACAAATCCTCGGCCAGTTCGAATCGCGGTTCCAGATCGGCGGATTCATGCGTCGGCAGCGCAGAGCGCTCAAGCAAGGCATTGAGATTGATCACCCGGCCTTCGAGCCGCTGTCGGCGGGAGAATGCCAGCAGATGCTGGGTCAGCAAACGTGCTTTTTCCGCCGCCGCGCGAGCGTGGCCGGCGCCGACCACGATGCGTTGCGGATCAATGCTCGGCCGCTTGGCGGTGTGCTGGATCAGCTCGATGTAGCCGATCATCACTTGCAACAGATTGTTGAAATCGTGAGCGATGCCACCGGTCAACTGGCCCAGCGCTTCCATGTTCTCGCTGTAGCGCAAACCGTCCTCGGCGTCGCGTCGGCGGCTGACGTCCATTTGCGAGGCGAAGAAATACACCAGTTGCCCGCGCTCGTTGAATAGTGGCGCGATGAACAGCTCGTTCCAGAACGACGAGCCATCCTTGCGATAGTTGAGTACCTCCACGCAGGTTTCGTGTTGATGTTTGAGCGCTTGCTTGACCTGTTGCAAGACGGAACGATCAGTCTGCTCGCCTTGCAGAAACCTGCAGTTGCGCCCGAGCACTTCTTCCAGCTCGTAGCCGCTGAGTTCAAGAAACGCATTGTTGGCAAAAATGATGGGATCGTCGGGCTGCGCTGGATCGGTGACAATCATGGCCATACGGCTGACCTGCACCGCCGCGAAAAACACATCTTTGCGTTCTTGCGAAAGGGTCGCCGCATCGGCGCGGTCGACGATCGGCCTGGATTTTCTGGGCAAGTTGACCTCCGCTAAGTGACTCCGTTTCGCTGTGACCATCATCAGCGAGCGAAGTGCCAAGGCCGCACACCGCAACGGCGGGTGTCCGATGAATTGTCCCGGTACTTCGATGGATCCGAATCGCCTCGCTGATTGTCGAAAGCTCACCGAGAACTGCACGCAAGATCTGAAATCCGATCCGCCAGGGAGAACCACCGTGGATTTGTTGTTTCTGGGCACGTCTGCCGGCGTGCCGACCCGCCAGCGCAACGTCAGCGCAACAGCATTGATCGCCTCTGCCGGCAAGGGCTGGTACCTGATCGATTGCGGTGAAGGCACTCAGCATCAGGTGCTGCGCACGCCGCTGTCACTGAGTGAATTGCGGGCGATTTTCATCACTCATGTGCACGCCGATCACTGCCTGGGCTTGCCGGGTCTGCTGGCGAGCACCGGCATGTCCGGACGCACGCGGCCGCTGGACATTATTCTGCCGGCGGCGCTGCAGCCATGGCTGAGAATGAGCCTCGAGGTGACGCAATCGCATCTGCCCTTCGAGATCAACCTGCACGCCGTGGAAACGCTTACCGAATGGCGCAACCTCAACGTCCAGGTGCAGACCGTCGAGTTGTCGCACCGTGTGCCGTGTCACGGTTATGTATTTACCGAGTCCGATCCGGAACCGCGTCTCGACGTGCAGCGACTCGACGCTGAAGGCATCGAACGCGGCCCGCTCTGGGGTCAGTTGGCCCATGGTCAGGACGTGGAGGTTGACGGGCGAATGCTGCACGCTCGCGACTATCTGCTGAGCGCGCGACCTGATCGGCGCATCATCGTCTGCGGCGACAACGATCGGCCGGCACTGCTGGCAGAAGTGGCGCAATCGGCGGACGTGCTGGTGCATGAAGCGACATTCGTGCAGGCAGCAATCGACCGCGCTCGAGCCAGTTACGGCCACAGTAGCGCCGCCGCTGTCGCCGGTTTCGCCGAATCCGCTGGGGTGCGCAACCTGGTGCTGACGCACTTTAGCGCGCGCTATCAGGCCAACCCGGCGCTGAGTCCATCCATCGAAGATGTGCGCAGTGAAGCGGCGGCGCTGTATGACGGCCACCTGATTCTGGCGCGGGATCTGCAACGCTATCACTTGGATCGGCTGGGTCATTTGCAACCGGTGGAGATCGAGCGCAAGCCGCTGCAGGTCGCACCGTAATTTGATAGCGCGTCCGCCCGTCTGGCAGGCGGACGCCGGTGGCAAGGGTTACTTCTTGGCTTCTTTGTCCGGATCCGCCGAGCGTTCCAGAAACGCGTCGGTCAGTTGCGGCAAATGCTTGAGCAGCCATTCAGCCATGGCCACTTCCTGCGGCAGAATCTGTTCGCAGGCCTTCTGCGTCTGCGTGTCCCCCGCCGCTTTCGCCGCTGCGATCAGCACGGTATAGCTGGCGACCTCCATGTTCTCGAAAACGTAGCCGGCCATGGCGCCCTTGATCACTTCATCGCTCATCAAGGAGCCGCCGACAGCCTGACCGAACGCCATCAATTTGCCGCCCAGGTCTTTCATCGTCGAGGATTCACCGCCCAGACGTTGCAGGCATTCGTCGATGAGTTTCTGCTGGCCGAGGGTTTCTTCGATGTGCTGATCGATGCGCGCCTTGAGCTGCGGGTAATGTTCCAGACGCTTGGATTGTGCCTTGAGCATTTGCTCGGCCTGTTGCTCCATGGCATGGGCATCACGCAGCCAGTCGAGCAGGTTTTCCTGTGGAGTAGCCATTGTCGAGTCCTCTTCTTGATGATTTCACAGTGATCAACCGGGGCGCGCCGCTCGATGTCCGGCGCGCCCCACGTGCCTTACAAACCAGGCTTGGCCTGCGCGCCGGAGCCCAGATCCGCACCGGTGACCGGCTCGCTGTTGGGGTCGGACATGGTGCGCATCTTCATGTTTTCCAGCAGCGCTTCGTCGGCGCTGTCCAGTTGCACGGTGGCCAAGCCATCGCCGCCGTCGACCGCTGGCGTCGGGGTTTCGACGAACTCCCAATCGTCGCCCTGATTCCACGGGCCGCGCATGCTTTCGGTGCCTTGCGACATGTTGAAGTAGACGTTGGTGAACTCAGGCATGCCGGGCAGCTTGCCTTGCGGGAAGTTTGGCTGAATCGAATGCAGGGCTTTTTCGAACGACAACTGGTGGGCGATCTCACGGGTCATCAGAAAGCCCAGAGCCTCTTTCACGCCGGGGTCATCGGTCACGTTCATCAAGCGCTCATAAACAATCTTCGCCCGTGCCTCAGCAGCGATGTTGGAACGCATGTCGGCGGTCGGCTCACCGATGGTATCGACGTACGCCGCCGTCCATGGCACACCGGCAGAGTTGGTCAGCGGCGAACCGGCACCGTAGAGCAGGCTGGTGATGTGCGAGTCATTGCCGTTGCCATTGAGCGAGCGATACAGCTCGCCCTCCTGCTCGACGCCTTCGGCCATCCGGCCTTTCGCGCCCTTGTTGAGCATGACGATGATCGAGCCAATGATTTCCAAATGGCTGAGTTCTTCAGTGGCGATATCCATCAGCAAGTCCTTGCGTCCCGGATCGTCCTCGGCCAGGGCTTGAGTGAAATAGCGCGAAGCCGCCGCCAGTTCACCTTGTGCGCCGCCAAACTGCTCGAGCAACAGATTGGCCAGCCCCGGATTGGGCTCGGCGACACGAACGGTGTATTGAAGTCGCTTGTTATGTAGAAACATGACAAATCTCCTCAGTCGGGTAAGCGTGGCAAGTTCTGGGTAAAAGTTTGCCTACCCTTTTGTGAAGCATTGTCGTTGCGGAAATTTCAAAAAATTTGCGGCGACAGGACAAATGGTTTGAACCGCGCGAACAAGCGAAACGGGGTTATACCGCTGGGGATATTCGCACTGGAATGACCGGAACTTATTGCCGGAATCGAGTCTCCAGCGCGCGATTCGATTTCCGGCGCCGCGATCACTAACGCAGCAAATGCACCACCAACCCAACCAACGCACAGCCCAGCAACACCTGAATCACTCCGCGCTTGAAGCGAAACAGGGCAATGGCCGCGGCAAGCGCAATCAACGCCGACGGCCAATCCAGGCTGCCGCTGAAGCCTTGCGGCCAGAGCACGTGGTAGCCGAAGAAACACGCCAGATTGAGAATCACCCCAACCACCGCAGCGGTGATCGCGGTCAGTGGGGCGGTGAATTTGAGTTCGTCGTGCGTCGACTCCACTAGCGGACCGCCGGCGAGGATGAACAGGAAGGAAGGCAGAAAGGTGAACCACGTCACCAGCGCGGCGGCGACCGCTCCGGCGAAAAACACCTGATCGGCGCCGAACACCTGCGACACATAAGCCCCGACAAAACCGACAAACGCCACCACCATGATCAGCGGCCCCGGTGTGGTTTCGCCCAGCGCCAAGCCGTCGATCATCTGCGTCGGGGTCAGCCAGCCGTAGTGACCGACCGCACCTTGATAGACATAGGGCAGCACCGCATAAGCTCCACCGAAGGTGAGCAGCGCTGCCTTGGTGAAGAACCAGCTCATCTGCGTCAGTGTGCCCTGCCAGCCGAATAGCGCGGTCAACACGCCCATCGGCAACGCCCACAGCGCGGCGCCAATCACGGCGAGCGTGGCCAGTTTCGTCCAGCTGAAACGGGCATGGGCCGGGGTTGGCGTGTCGTCGTCGATCAACGCCGCGCCGAAAGACTTCTTCGCTGCGCTATGCCCGCCGGCCCTGAATTTCTCCGGCGCCAGTCGACCGCCGAAATAGCCAATCACCGCCGCACCCAGCACGATCAACGGGAACGGCACATTGAACGCAAAAATCGCCGTAAACGACGCCGCCGCAATCGCCCACAGCCAATTGTTCTTCAGCGCCCGCGAACCGATGCGATGCGCCGCCTGCACGACGATGGCCGTCACCGCAGGCTTGATCCCGTAAAACAGCCCGGCGACCATCGGCACTTCACCGAAGGCGATATAGAGCCACGACAGGAAAATCAGGATGAACAGCGAAGGCAACACAAACAACGCCCCGGCCACAATCCCGCCCCAGCTCCGATGCATCAGCCAGCCAATGTAAGTCGCCAACTGCTGCGCCTCAGGCCCGGGCAGCAACATGCAATAGTTCAAGGCATGCAGAAAACGCCGCTCGGAAATCCAGCGCCGCCGCTCGACCAACTCCTGGTGCATGATCGAAATCTGCCCGGCCGGCCCGCCGAAACTGATGAAGCCCAGCTTCAACCAGAACCAGAACGCCTCGCGCAGACTCACGGCCTGCGGCCTAACGTCGTCATCACTCACCAACGGCTGAACTTCACTCATCGAGCTGTTCCTTTTATGCAGTCGGCAGGTTGTACCCGAAAAGCCTCACGAACGAAACGCCAGAAACGAAAAAACCCCCGTAATCATCAATGATTACGGGGGCTTCGTCTTGTTCAATAATGGCGGAGAGATAGGGATTCGAACCCTAGGTACCGGTGAAGGTACAACGGATTTCGAATCCGTCCCATTCGGCCACTCTGGCATCTCTCCAACGGCGCGCATCATAACAACACTTTCGTTGGTTGCGAACCCCCCAAACGAAATTTTTTCCGTGCTATCAGATGCTTGCGTCGATTAAAGCGGTACGCCCAGACGAGCGGCGACTTCTTCGTAGGCTTCGATGACGTCACCGAGGCCTTGGCGGAAGCGGTCCTTGTCCATCTTCTTCTTGGTGTCCTTGTCCCACAGACGGCAGCCGTCCGGGCTGAACTCGTCGCCGAGGACGATGGAGCCGTCGCTGAACACGCCGAATTCAAGCTTGAAATCGACCAGCAGCAGGCCGGCGTCGTCGAACAGTTTGCTCAGGACTTCGTTGACCTTGAGCGACAGTTCTTTCATGCGCGCCAGTTGCTCGGCGGTGCCCCAACCGAATGCCACGACGTGGGATTCGTTGATGAACGGGTCGCCCTTGGCGTCGTCCTTCAAGAACAGTTCGAAGGTGTACGGGTTGAGCTTCATGCCCTCCTCGACGCCCAGACGCTTGACCAGGCTGCCGGCGGCGTAGTTACGCACGACGCATTCGACCGGGATCATGTCGAGCTTCTTCACCAGGCATTCATTGTCGCCCAGCAGTTTGTCGAACTGGGTCGGCACGCCGGCCGCTTCGAGTTTTTGCATGATGAAGGCGTTGAACTTGTTGTTCACCATACCTTTGCGATCAAGCTGTTCGATGCGCTTGCCGTCGAACGCCGAAGTGTCGTTGCGAAACAGCAGGATCAAGCGGTCAGCGTCGTCGGTCTTGTAAACCGATTTGGCTTTGCCGCGGTAGAGTTCTTCACGTTTTTCCATGATGGGCTCCGCTTGCTAAGTAGGTGGGCTAGGCGATGTGGCGCCAGTCGAGCCCTGAATCTTGATCGGCCAGTTGCAGCCAGTCCGGGTCGCACCCGAGGGTGTCGACAAAACATTGCCGGGCCAGCTGCGGCAGGTTGTTCTTGCTGCTCAGATGGGCCAGCACCAGGTGTTGCAAACCCTGCCAGCCCAACTCGGCCACCAGGAATGCCGCCTGATGGTTGTTCAGATGTCCGCGTTCGCCGCCCACCCGTTGCTTGAGAAAGTACGGGTAGTGACCACGGGCCAGCATGTCGCGGCAATGGTTCGACTCGATCATTAATGCATCGAGGTCCCGATAGCCATCCAGCACCCGCTCGCAGAACGATCCCAGGTCGGTCAACAGGCCGAAGCGCCGCTGTTCCTGATCGCTGAAAACGTACTGGGTCGGCTCCTGCGCGTCATGGGCCACGGCAATGACCCCGACGTTCAGTGCGCCGATCTGCAGTTGCTCGCCGCCGGCCAGAAAGCCTGCCGGTTCAAGCGGTTTGCGCATCCCGCGCAACGTGCCACGACTGAGGTAGACCGGCAGATTGTAGCGCCGAGACAGTAAACCCACGCCATGCACGTGGTCGGCATGTTCGTGGGTCACGAGTATCGCGCTCAGTTGCGCCGGGTGAACACCCAGGCGCAACAGACGTCTTTCGGTTTCCCGCAGGGAAAAACCACAATCCACCAGCACGTACGTATCAGCACTGGCGATCAGCGTGCCGTTCCCTTGGCTACCGCTGCCGAGAACGGCAAAACGCATATCGGATCAGCCCAGGTTGTCCTGAATCACGCTCAACACTTTACGCGCGACATCGGCCGGCGCGACGGTGTTGATGTTCTTTTCGACGGTGACCTGGATGTTCTCTCCCACCTTGCTCAGGCGAACCTGATAGCGCTCGGCACGGGCTTCGACTTCTTCCTTGCTCGGCGCACTGCCGAACAGGCTGCTGAAGAAGCCAGGCTTGTCGTCTTTCTTCTCGGCTTTTTCGGCCAGGTTGATGTAGTACAGACCCAGGCTGCGGTTGATGTCTTCAACGCGCCATTCGCCCTGTTCCAGCGCACGGCCGACGCTCGACCAGGCGCGGTCCAGATCGGTACCGACGTTCAACACCGGGTTGCCGCTGCCGTCTTCGTTCAGGCTGACACGGCTCGGCGCATCGAAATCACGCGAGGCCAGCATCGACACCGAACCGCCCTTCTCGGAGGTGCGGCTCATGCTCGCGAGCATGTCGTCGACCAGCGCAGCGTCCAGGCCAGTGTTGACCGAACGGTTGGTGAAAGCCACGTCGGCCGTGCTGCCGGCAGGACGCTCGGCGCTGACCACGTAGATCTCACTGGTGTTGCGCTGCACACCCGGCTCGATGCGCACACGCACGCGGGTTTCGCTGTCGCTGGCGATACCGGCCGCACTCAGGCGCTTGGCCATCGACGCGGACAACTCGTCGGAGTGCTGCCAGGTGGTGGTGAACTCACCGGTCTGCGGACGCTGTTCATCCAGACGGAAACCGTTGTCCTGGAAGAACTGCAGCGCCACTGGCCAGACTTCGGCCGGCGGGTGCTGGGCCACGACCCAACGCGAATCACCGCTCTTCTGCAGCGAGTAATCCGTGGCATCGGCAACCGCCGAAAGCGGCTGAGGACGCGGCACGACGTATTCGCCCGTCGCGGTGTCATCGGCCACGTTGCGCGGGATCGGCAACAGCGGATCGAGACGTTTGGCAGTGCTCACATCCGGTGGCAATTGCATCGGTGCAGTCTGTTGCGCTTGCAGGTAATCGCTTCCACGGTCGCGGAAATAACCTTCCGGCCCCCAGACCCATCCGCAGCCACTGGTGCTGGAGATAATCAAGGCAAGTGCGGAAAGTCCGGCCATTCGCTTCATGCGTTGTACTTCCTCAATTAAACCAGGACGTTGCACTGGCGCAGGGCCGAGCGCAGCGTTTCATGACAAGGGGTGCTCAGCCAGGTCAGTGGCAGGCGGATGCCTTCGTGCATCAGGCCCATTTCGACCAAAGCCCACTTCACCGGAATCGGGTTGGCTTCGATGAACAGGTCCTTGTGCAGCGGCATCAGTTTTTCGTTGATTGCGCGTGCGGTATCGGCGTCGCCCTTGAGCGCGGCCTCGCACAGGTCAGCCATTTCGCGCGGGGCGACGTTGGCGGTGACCGAGATGTTGCCTTTGCCGCCCAGCAGGATCAGCTCGACAGCGGTCGGATCATCGCCGGACAGGACGATGAAATCCTTGCTCACGCCATCGATGATCGCTTTGGCGCGCTTGAGGTCGCCGGTGGCTTCCTTGATGCCGATGATGTTCGGCACGGTGGAAAGGCGAATCACCGTCTCGGCCTGCATGTCGCAGGAGGTGCGGCCGGGAACGTTGTAGAGAATCTGCGGAATGTCGACCGCTTCAGCGATGTGCTTGAAGTGCTGGTACAGGCCTTCCTGGGTCGGCTTGTTGTAATAAGGAACCACCAGCAGGCAGGCATCGGCGCCGGCGGCCTTGGCGTTGCGAGTCAGCTCGACGGCTTCGCGGGTCGAATTGGCGCCGGTGCCGGCGATGACCGGAATGCGCCCGGCAACCTGTTTGACCACGGCTTTGATGACGGCGATGTGCTCTTCTACATCAAGGGTGGCCGACTCGCCGGTTGTACCGACGGCGACGATGGCATGGGTGCCGTTCTTGAGGTGGAAGTCCACGAGTTTGCTGAGGCTGTCCCAGTCAAGACGCCCTTGTGCATCCATGGGAGTGACCAGTGCCACCATACTGCCCGCAATCATGAAACCGCTCCTGCCGGAAAAAGAGAGCGGTAATGGTACTGGCGCCAAGATGCTTGCACAAGCGAAGTACTGCGCCGCCGCCATTCCCCTTGGCGCCGCTTTTCGCTACCCTTCAGACTTTGATCGGTACAGATCAGCTTGTACGCCGGGTTTCAGCCTCTCCTTTCGGCCTCCCAGGCCCCGTTCCTGCGTCGCATCGACGCGCTCCCGCACAGCGGAGCGAGCCGCGAACGCTGGCCGGGGCTCTTTATACGGACCGCCAGAACAGGCACTCCCGGCCGCCAATGCCCGTCAACCTACCGACCGCTCATCGCTTTAGGAATGCTGCATGTCCACCCCCACAGTTCGCGAACAATTCCTTGTCATCAGTGCCCTCGGCGCCAACCCCATGGAGCTGACCAACGTCCTGTGCCGCGCCAGCCATGAAAACCGCTGCGCCGTCGTCACCTCTCGCCTGACCCGCCACGGCGAGTGCAGCGCCCTGGTGCTGGAAATTTCCGGCAGCTGGGACGCCCTCGCGCGCCTCGAAGGCAGCCTGCCATTGCTGGCCAAGCGTCACGCATTCACCGTCAACGTGGTGCGCAGCGCCGCTCTGGAAAATCGCCCGCAAGCGCTGCCTTACGTGGCTTACGTCAGCTCGGCGTATCGCCCGGACATCATCAATGAGCTGTGCCAGTTCTTCATGGACCACAACGTCGAGCTGGAAAACCTCACCTGCGACACCTATCAGGCGCCACAGACCGGCGGCACCATGCTCAACGCCACGTTCACCGTGACCCTGCCGGCCAACACCCAGATCAGCTGGCTGCGCGATCAGTTCCTCGATTTCGCCGACGCGATGAACCTGGATGCCCTGATCGAGCCTTGGCGCCCACAAAACCCAATGTAAGGAAGCTTTCATGGCCGTTGTCATCGACCAACCGGTTGCGGATTTCACCGCACCTGCGACCAGCGGGCAGACCGTCAGCCTGTCCGAACTCAAGGGCAAGCAAGTGGTGATCTACTTCTACCCGAAGGACAGCACCCCGGGCTGCACCACTCAGGGCCAGGGCTTTCGCGATCAATATGCGGCGTTCAAGGCTGCCAACACCGAAGTCTTCGGCATTTCCCGCGACAGTTTGAAGTCGCACGAAAACTTCAAAGGCAAACAGGAGTTCCCCTTCGAACTGATCAGTGACAAGGACGAAGCGGTTTGCCAGTTGTTCGACGTGATCAAGCTGAAAAAACTGTATGGCAAGGAATACCTAGGCGTTGATCGCAGTACTTTCCTGATTGATAAGGACGGTGTGCTGCGTCAGGAATGGCGTGGCGTGAAAGTGCCGGGGCATGTTGATGCCGTGCTGGCGGCGGCTGAGGCTCTGAATAAAGCCTGATGTTTTTGCTGCGTCTGTAAAGACGCCTTCGCGAGCAGGCTCGCTCCCACAATTGAAATCTAATCACCGTGGGAGCGAGCCTGCTTGCGAATAGCCTCTCTGTAAAATCCGGATCAACCGCTAAAGCAACGGCGCCACCACCGGCTCCTTGCGAGGCCACGCATCCAGCACAGCCTTGAACAGCGTCGCCAGCGGGATCGCGAAGAACACACCCCAGAATCCCCACAACCCACCAAACAACAGCACCGCGCAGATGATTGCCACCGGATGCAGATTCACTGCTTCCGAAAACAGCAACGGCACCAGCACGTTGCCGTCCAGCGTCTGAATGATTCCGTAGACCGCCATCAGGTAGATGAACTGATCGCTCCAGCCCCACTGGAACAGCGCAATCAGCAGCACCGGTACGGTCACCACTACCGCACCGACATACGGCACCACCACCGACAAACCGACCAGCAACGCCAGCAGCGCCGCGTAGTTCAGGCCCAGCGCGATGAAGGCGATGTAGGTCACGCCGCCGCAAATCACGATCTCGATGCCTTTGCCACGTATGTAATTGGCGATCTGCCGGTTCATTTCCTGGGCGACGCGGGTGATCAGCGCGCGCTCGCGAGGCAGATAGCCGCGCACCCACTCGCCGATCATCGCCCGATCCTTGAGGAAGAAGAACACCAGAATCGGCACCAGCACCAGGTAGATCATGATGTTCACCAGCAGTGGCAAACTCGACAATGAGAAAGTCAGAGCCCACTGACCGAACTTGCCAATCTCGCCCCGCGCCGCTTCGATCGCTTGCAGGACTTGCTCGTCAGACACCAGATGCGGATAGCGCTCGGGCAATAGAAGCAGCAGCGATTGCCACTTGGCGAGCATGCCCGGCAACTCGTTGAACAGGGTGATCAACTGATGCCACAGCAATGGCAGCACCACGACGATAAACAGCATCAGCGCGCCCATGAACAGCGCAAACACCAGCCCCACGGCCACCCCGCCGGGCACACGCAGCCGCTCGAGCGTCACTACCAGGCCCTGCATCAGATACGCCAGCACCATCCCGGCCAGAACCGGCGCAAGCATGCCGCCGAGGGTAAGCACGGCGGTGAAGGCGAGAAACAGCAGCACTGCCAGCACCACCGCTTCTTCATCGGAGAAGTAGCGCTGAATCCAGTCGCGTAACACTTTGAACATCAATAATCCCTTCGATTTTAGGCGCGGCGCTTCAGGCTTTTTTCAACCAGTAACGGTAGACGCCAGCCTCGTCTTCTTCGCGCAACAGCGCATGACCGGCGAGTTTGGCAAAGGTACGGAAGTCGCGTTGCGAGCCGGCATCGGTAGCGATCACCTTGAGCACAGCGCCACTTTGCAGTTTGTTGAGTTCCATTTTTGCCTTGAGCAACGGCAACGGACAGTTCAGGCCACTGGCGTCCAGTTCCACGTCATGGGCTACAGCGTCAGTCATTGCGTCACTCCGGTTCGGGTTGTCGAGCTGCCTAGAATATCTGGTCGCGGCTTCGGTGTCCGGCTACAGTAAGGTCTTTGTCCTCCAAGGCTTTGTGCATGACTTTTCTGCGCCCTACCCTGCTGACGCTCGCTTGCCTGCTCGCCTCACCAGGCTTTGCCGACGATCTGCCGTCACTCGGCGACGCCAGCTCTGCCATTGTCTCGCCGCAACAGGAATACCAGCTCGGCCGTGCCTGGCTGGCCATGCTGCGCAGTCAGGTTTCCCAGCTCAACGATCCGCAGCTCAAGGATTACGTCGAATCCAGCGTGTACAAGCTGGTGGAGACCAGCCAGGTCTCCGACCGCCGCCTGGAATTCATCCTGATCAACAGCCCACAACTCAACGCCTTCGCAGCGCCGGGCGGCGTGGTCGGGGTCAACGGCGGCCTGTTCCTCAACGCCCAGACCGAAGGTGAATACGCCTCGGTGCTCGCTCACGAACTGGCGCACTTGTCGCAACGTCACTTCGCTCGAGGCGTCGAAGCCTCACAAAGAATGCAGGTGCCGATGATGGCCGCGTTGCTGGCGGGTATCGTCATCGCGGCGGCAGGCGGCGGTGATGCCGGCATCGCCACCATCGCCGGCACCCAGGCTGCGGCGTTGCAGGAACAACGGCGCTTCTCGCGGCAGAACGAACAGGAAGCGGACCGCATCGGCATCCTCAACCTGGAAAAGGCCGGTTACGACCCGCGCTCGATGCCGACCATGTTCGAGCGCCTGATGCGCCAGTACCGTTTTGACGCCAAACCGCCGGAATTCCTCCTGACTCACCCGGTCACCGAATCGCGTATCGCCGACACTCGCAACCGCGCCGAGCAGGCGAAACCGGGCGGCATCGAAGACAGCATGCGCTACCAGTTGATTCGCGCGCGGGTGCAGTTGATCTACGAGGAAACCCCGGGGCTGGGCGCCAAGCGTTTCCGCGCCCTGCTTGATGAGAACCCGAAAAACGATGTGGCGCGTTACGGCCTCGCCATCGCGCAGATCAAGGGCGGCCAGCTCAACGAAGCGCGAGAGAACCTCAAGCAATTGTTGGCCAAGTCGCCGAACGAGATCATCTACAACCTCGCGCAGGTCGATCTGGACATCACCAACAATCGTCTGCCCGATGCGCAGTCACGGGTCGACCGCATGCTTACGCAGTTCCCGGGCAACTACCCGCTGAATCAGGTGCGCGTCGATCTGCTGTTGAAACAGAATCGCGCTGCCGATGCCGAGAAGGCACTCGACAGCCTGCTCAAGTCACGCCCGGATGATCCGGACGTCTGGTATCAGGTTGCTGAAACCCGCGGCTTGTCGGGCAACATCATCGGCCTGCATCAGGCGCGCGCCGAGTATTTTGCACTGGTCGGCGATTACCGCCAGGCCATTCAGCAGCTGGACTTCGCCAAGCGCAAGGCGGGCAACAACTTCCCGCTGTCCTCGCGCATCGATGCCCGCCAGCGCGAGTTGATGGAGCAGGAGCGCATGGTCAAGGACATGATGGGCTGAGTCTTTCCCGACAAAGACAAAAGCTGCAGACACAAAAAAACCGCCTCTTTCCGAGGCGGTTTCTTTTTACCTGCCTGCTGGCTTATTCAGCCAGTTTGAAGGTGATGAAGCTGGCACGGCCCTGACGCAGCACGCGCATCGACACCGAACGGTTCTTCGGCAACGCCTTGGCGATGTCGGTGAACTCCTTGGCCGAGCCGATGGCTTGATTGTTCAGGTGGGTGATCACGTCACCCGGTTGCAGACCGATCAGGGCCGCAGGACCGTCCTGCACTTCCTTGATCACCACACCACCTTTGAGGTCGTAGGTTTTCTTCTGCTCGTCGGTCAATTCACCGACCGCAACACCGAGGCGGTTGCTGCTGCTTTCAGCGCCGGATTTCGGCAGACCTGCCAGCTCCTTGTCCTCGTCCGGGATTGCGCCGACGGTCAGCTCGACGTTCTTGCGCTTGCCTTCACGAATCACTTCCAGATTGGCTTTGGCGCCAGCCTTCAGCGCGCCGACCAGATGCGGCAGATCGGCGGACATGACGATCGGCTGACCGTTCATGCTCAGGATCACGTCGCCAACCTGCAGGCCGCCCTTGGCCGCAGGGCCGTCATCCTGGATCTGCGCTACCAGCGCGCCAGCTGGCTTGTCCAGACCGAACGACTCGGCCAGATCCTTGTTCACTTCCTGAATGACCACGCCCAGCCAGCCGCGGCTGACTTTGCCACCGCTTTTGAGCTGATTGGAAACATCCATCGCCACGTCGATCGGAATGGCGAAAGACACGCCCATGAAGCCACCGGAGCGGGTGTAGATCTGCGAGTTGATGCCGACCACTTCACCGTTCAGGTTGAACAGCGGGCCACCGGAGTTGCCCGGGTTGATCGGCACGTCGGTCTGAATGAACGGCACATAGTTTTCGTTTGGCAGGCTACGACCGACGGCGCTGACGATGCCTTGGGTCACGGTGTGGTCAAAGCCGAATGGCGAACCGATCGCGACGACCCACTGGCCGGCCTTCAGGTCCTGGGACTTGCCGAGCTTGAGCACCGGCAGATCCTTGCCTTCGATTTTCAGCAACGCCACGTCAGAGCGTGGATCGGTGCCGACCAGCTTGGCTTTCATCTCACTGCGGTCAGCCAGACGGACGAGGATTTCGTCAGCATCGGCGATCACGTGGTTGTTGGTGAGGATGTAGCCATCCGGCGAAATGATGAAACCCGAACCCAGCGATTGCGCTTCACGCTGGCGGCCATCGCCACGTGGCGAGCGCTGCTGAGGCGGCATGCCGCGCTCGAAGAATTCGCGCAGCATCGGTGGCAGGCCTTCCAGATCCGGCATCTGCTGGTTGACCCGACGGTCCGGCAGTTTCTGCGTGGTACTGATGTTCACCACCGCTGGCGACGCTTGTTCGACCAATTGGGTGAAATCAGGCAGATCGGCCGCTTGCGCTGCAGGCACCGCCTGACCGAGCAACAGCACGGTGGCGAAGATGGAAAGGTAAGACTTCAAACTTGGTATCGACATACAGCTCCCGTTACGACGAGCAGGGTTAAGCGATATGGAGCAAAGGAACACCGGAAACCACAGACCGGCATTTTTGTTCCGGGAACAACAAACAAGGCCAGAGCCGTGAGGCTCTGACCTATAAAAAATTTTCAGGGCTTTTGCAAATGAAAATGCTCAGCAAACATTTCGACGTCTCGACGACGAAGTGGAAATGACTGAAATCAGCTCACTGCTTGCTGGTCGCAGCGCCATCGTTGTTACGCATCGATAGAGCGATTCGTTCGGCGGTGCCAATCGGGATTTCGCCGACCACCGTGACCATCATTTCGCCTTGCGGCGTGGTCAGGCGACGGGATACCGCGACGGTCGGGCCCAACTGAGTGCGGGTGTCAGTGACCGTTGCGCCATTCAACGGTTCAAGGAACACCGAGAAACGCGCCAGACCATCGTCATACATCAAGCTGCTGACTTGGGTCTTGGTTTGCGCATCCTTGTGCGAACTGCTGCTGGTCAGCTCAAAGCCTGGCGGGAGCCAGTCCGAACGCCAGTTTTGCACGGTTTTAGCTGCAGAAGCCTTGTCGCTTGCGATATTGATCGGCTTACAATCCGGGTCCGCCAACAAGTCCTTGTCCGACGGGATTTCATCCGTGTCGAGGCTGGTGAACTGGAAACGCTCGAGCAACTGCCCTTTGTCGTTCAACAGTAACGACTTGAGCGGCAGCCCGGTTTTCTTGTCCAGATGCAGCTCGAAGCCGTAACGGTGCTGATCACGAGGGGTCAGCGACACGATCACTGCATCACGACCGGCCACGCGCGACTTGCCAATGACGGCAAGGTCATACCAATTCTTCAGCTTTTTGGGGTCCAGCGCACGGGCGGCAGCGTTGGGTGAATCACCCAATCCCGCAATCAGGGTGCCGCTGACGCATTGAGTACGTCCATCAATGCGCACGACTTCCTGAGCCGAACCGTCGAGCTGCAATAACCGCTCGCGGACCTGGCCATTCTGGACGCGATGCCAGATGTTGTGCGTGGAAAAACTGCCGTTGCGCTCGTAAACGAAAGTACCGTGAAAGCTTTGCTGCTGCTCGGCCTGGCCCAGACGGGTCAACCAGTCCTGGGCCTCGTCAGCGTGGGCTGGAACTATGAACCAGCCACTGAGCAGAAGCGAAAGTAGAGGGATGGCGCGCATGATCCTCCTTAACGGTTTTCCAGGCTTGCGGCACGTGCGTATGGCAGCGCGCTTTCAGTTCCTTTGAGTGCAGCCTGCTGAGCATGCTGACGCAGGTAGCCTGGCAGACGCTGATCATGCCAGCCTGGCTGACCTTGCAGAACGCCGTTGGCCATAGGGCCAGTCGCTTCCGAGCTTTCGCTATAACCAGCCAGAACTGCCGGACCCTTGACCTGTGGAGTAGCCAGAGTAGGCTGATTCGACTGCTGCGCCAGCTCAACACCAGCGATTTCGTCCTGGTTGTACAGGCGAACACCGGCCAGAACGGCCACGGTTACCGAAGCGGCAACAGCGAGGCGACCCAGGTTACGCCATGGGCTGCGGGATACTTTGGCCGGAGCCGTTTCGTCTTCCAGCGCAGCGGACACTGCCGCAGCGATATCCAGACGCGGAAGCAGCAGATCCTTGTGCATGGCTGCCCGAGCGATCTGGTAACGAGCCCAGGTCTCACGGGTATCAACATCATCCAGTGCGCTGAGCACTCGACGCAATTCCAGTTCGTCCGCTTCGTTATCCATCACTGCGGACAGCGATTCCTGCAGGGCTTCACGACTCATGGCGTTCCTCTCTTGGCTGTCGCCGCTGTCTCAGTTTTCCTGCAACAACGGTTGCAGGGCTTTGTCGATGGCCTCCCGAGCGCGGAAAATCCGGGAGCGCACGGTACCCACCGGACACTGCATGACGCTCGCAATGTCCTCGTAACTCAGACCATCGAATTCACGTAAAGTTAAAGCCGTACGCAAATCCTCTGGCAGTTGCTGGATGGTCCGATGGACAGTGCCTTCGATCTCATCCCGCAGCAATGCACGTTCTGGTGATTCGAGATCCTTGAGGCCGTGATCGCCATCGTAGAACTCTGCATCCTCCGAACTTACATCGCTATCCGGCGGCCGACGGCCGCGGGAAACCAGGTAGTTCTTTGCCGTGTTAATGGCAATACGGTACAGCCACGTATAAAACGCACTGTCACCGCGGAAATTTCCAAGTGCCCGATACGCCTTGATAAAGGCTTCCTGAGCAACGTCCTGGGCTTCATGGGTGTCGTGCACAAAACGCACGATCAACCCGAGAATTTTGTGCTGATATTTCAGCACCAGCAGATCGAAAGCTCGCTTGTCGCCACGCTGTACGCGTTCGACCAGCTGCTGATCCTCTTCCTGGGTTAGCATGAACACTCCTCGATAAGCCCGGAGGAGACTTGCATTACTAAACGACCAGACTTGCAAACATAGACTCGGGCTTTTCGCAAAAGTTCTCCCCCTCCAAGCAAGTTTCCTGCGGGCTCTGATTTGGCACGCACGAAAAACGCAGCGCGGGATAAACCGGCTGCGCGAATAATCTTGTTATCGGTTTCGCCGGCAGGAATCCAAACGCAGATTCCGCACTGAAGCCGACACTGTCCCTGGTTTCTGGCACCGTCTATTGATCTTGGGCCTTTGGCAAAAGTTCCAATTATTTATAGCCGTACCCACCTGACATTGCGCAACCCTGCTCGGAAAAGACTGTTTCAGCGCCGATACAGGTGTCATTTTTCAAAACCGATGAAAAAAACTTCCGACGAAGCACAGCGCTTTTTACTGCGCAGTAGTCTCACAATGCCATCTGGGCCCGGCTATTGTGCCGCCCAACCCCTCTATATACTAGTGGGCTGTGTGGCTGTCTTGACTCGCCGATCCAGCTGTCTTGCGCCAACCCCGACCCGGGTCGCTTTGAGCGGAATCCTGAAATGAGCCAACAGTTCCAACACGATGTTCTGGTGATTGGCAGCGGTGCTGCCGGTTTAACTCTCGCTTTGACCTTGCCCGGTCATCTGCGCATTGCCGTATTGAGCAAAGGCGATCTCGCCAACGGTTCGACCTTCTGGGCCCAAGGCGGCGTCGCTGCGGTGCTCGACGATACCGACACTGTCGAATCCCATGTCGACGACACCCTAAATGCGGGCGGCGGCTTGTGCCATGAAGACGCCGTACGCTTCACCGTCGAGCACAGCCGCGAAGCCATTCAATGGCTGATTGACCAGGGCGTGCCGTTCACCCGCGACGAACAGTCCGGCACTGAAGACGGTGGTTTCGAATTTCACCTGACCCGCGAAGGTGGCCACAGCCATCGACGGATTATCCATGCTGCCGACGCCACCGGCGCTGCGATCTTCAAGACCTTGCTGGCCCAGGCCAAAGAGCGCGATAACATCGAATTGCTGGAACAGCGCGTCGCCGTCGATTTGATCACCGAACGCCGCTTGGGCATGGAAGGCGATCGTTGCCTGGGCGCTTACGTGCTGAACCGCGCCACCGGCGAAGTCGACACCTACGGCGCACGCTTCGTGATTCTGGCTTCAGGCGGCGCAGCCAAGGTCTACCTTTATACCAGCAACCCCGACGGCGCCTGCGGTGACGGCATCGCCATGGCTTGGCGCTCCGGCTGCCGCGTAGCCAATCTGGAATTCAACCAGTTCCACCCGACCTGCCTGTATCACCCGCAAGCCAAGAGTTTCCTGATCACTGAAGCGTTGCGTGGCGAAGGCGCGCATTTGAAGCTGCCCAACGGCGAGCGCTTCATGTATCGCTTCGATAAACGTGCCGAGCTGGCGCCTCGTGACATTGTCGCGCGGGCCATCGACCATGAAATGAAGCGTCTGGGTGTCGACTGCGTATATCTCGACATCAGCCACAAGCCTGAATCGTTCGTCAAAAGCCACTTCCCGACTGTTTATGAGCGCTGCCTGGGCTTCGGCATCGACATCACCAAACAACCGATCCCGGTGGTCCCCGCCGCGCACTACACCTGTGGCGGGGTGATGGTTGATCAGCACGGTCGCACCGATGTACCCGGCCTCTACGCCATCGGCGAAACCAGCTTCACCGGCCTGCACGGCGCCAATCGCATGGCCAGCAACTCACTTCTGGAATGCTTCGTTTATGCCCGTTCGGCAGCGGCGGACATTCTTGCGCAACTCGATGACGTCGCGGCACCAAGCGCCCTGCCCGTCTGGGACGCCAGTCAGGTGACCGACTCGGATGAAGACGTGATCATCGCGCACAACTGGGACGAATTGCGCCGATTCATGTGGGACTACGTCGGCATCGTGCGCACCAACAAACGCCTGCAACGGGCGCAGCACCGGGTGCGTCTGCTGCTGGATGAGATCGATGAGTTTTACAGCAACTATAAAGTCAGCCGTGACCTGATCGAGTTGCGCAACCTGGCACAGGTTGCCGAATTGATGATCAGCTCAGCCATGGAACGCAAGGAAAGTCGCGGGCTGCATTACACCCTCGACTATCCGGATATGCTGCCCGAAGCGCTCGACACTATTCTGGTGCCGCCCACCTACGCCGGCTGAACTTGAGCCGCACTCGCAGGCGTCGGTGCAGATCCGCCGCTTGCGAGTCACGTGGCACGCAGATTGACCTGACCCGCCACTCTCCGCGCAGGCGAAAGCGCAGCACTACGATCAATGGCAGCGCCAGACTGTCCGGTCGTAACTGCGCAGCCTGCCAGCCATCAGCCTGATTCCACACCTGCCAGCCATCGCCGTCGCGCCGCAACCCGCAAAATGCTTTCGGATGACTCAGCAGAATCTGCCGTGGCAGCATCCAAAAACCGTGCAGCGCACAGGCGCAAGCGCCGAGCAGACTGGCCCAGAGCGGAATCGACAGCAGACACAGCGAACCCATGGCGAACGCCTGGGCCAGCAGATACGCCGCCAGCAACTGCCGTGAGGCATGCCAGCGGCATTCGAACGTATTACTTGGGCTGGACACGATCCAGAATCATCCGGACCATGCGTTGCAGCTCCGGATCTTCCGACTCGCTGCGCTCCATGAACCAGCCGAACATGTCCTGATCCTCACAGGTCAGCAAACGCACGTACAGATCGCGATCCACTTGATTCAACGTCGCGTAAACCTCCTGCACGAACGGCACCAGCAGCACGTCAAGCTCAAGCATGCCGCGACGGCTGTGCCAAAAGAGGCGATTCAGTTCAACTTGTTCGACCATGGAGCCCTCCTCGAATTTGCCGGGCAGTATACAGCCCCGGCGCGGGCCGCACAGTCGGCTTTGGTCGGGCACCCGTGATCCTTTATCAACTACCCATTTCAACCCTGCCCCCTTATGATGTGCCCCAGTCTATTTACCCTGCGATGACCCATGGCCGATTCTGCTTTTTTCTGCACCCTGTCTCATGAAGGCGTACTCGCGGTTCGCGGTGCGGACGCCGGAAAATTCCTGCAAGGCCAGTTGACCTGCAATATCAATTACCTGAGCGACACCCGCGCCAGCCTCGGCGCCCGCTGCACGCAGAAAGGCCGGATGCAGTCGAGCTTCCGCATCCTGCTTGAGGGCGACGGCGTGGTGATGGCGATGGCCAGCGAGCTGCTCGAGCCGCAACTGGCCGACCTGAAAAAGTACGCAGTGTTCTCCAAATCGAAACTGACCGATGAAAGCGCCGCCTGGGTGCGCTTCGGTCTGGCACATGGCGATGCAGCCCTGACCAGCCTCGGTCTGGCACTGCCGGCCGAAACCGACAGCGTTGTACGCAATGAAGGCCTGATCGCAATTCGCGTTTCGCCCGAGCGCGCCGAACTCTGGGTGCCTGCCGCTCAGGCGCCAAACATTCAAAGCCAACTGTCCGCCACGCTGGCTAAGGGCGAACTGAATCAATGGCTGCTGGGCCAGATCCGCGCCGGTATCGGCCAGGTCATGCCTTCCACTCGCGAACTGTTTATCCCGCAGATGCTCAATCTGCAGGCGGTCGGCGGGGTGAGTTTCAAGAAAGGCTGCTACACCGGCCAGGAAATCGTTGCGCGCATGCAGTACCTGGGCAAGCTCAAGCGGCGCCTGTACCGCCTGCGCCTCGACGCAGCCGAGTTGCCGGAGCCCGGCACTCAGTTGTTCGCGCCCAGCCACAACAGCTCGATCGGCGAAGTGGTGCTGGCGGCCAATGCCGAGGGAAACATTGAACTCCTGGCCGTGTTGCAGGCCGAAGCTGCCGAAGCCGGTGATTTGCGTCTGGGCGCCCTCGAAGGCCCCGCGTTGCACGTGCTCGACCTGCCTTACGAACTGGATCGCGACCGCGAAATCCAGCGTTGATCGCAGCATTGTTGCAACACCCTAGAGAGTCCAAATGAGCGAACTGGCGGAAAAGGTCCAACAGGATTTGGTTGCGGCCATCGATAACGATGACCTGGTTCTGCCAACTTTGCCGGAAGTGGCCCTGCAGATTCGCAAGGCCGCCGAGGATCCGGAAATCAGCGTCAGCGATCTGAGCAAAGTCATCGGCCGCGACACTGCGCTGTCGGCGCGCCTGATCAAAGTGGTCAACAGTCCGCTGCTGCGCGCGGCGCAGGAAGTCACCGACCTGCACACCGCCATCACCCGTTTGGGCATCAACTACAGCAGCAACCTGGCGATCGGTCTGGTGATGGAGCAGATCTTCAATGCCCGCTCCGAGGTGGTCGAACAGAAGATGCGCGAAGTCTGGCGCAGCAGTCTGGAAATCGCTGGCGTCAGCTATGCGCTGTGTCGTCGTCACACTCAGCTCAAACCCGATCAGGCGGCACTCGGCGGGCTGGTGCATCAGATTGGTGTGTTGCCGATCCTGACTTACGCCGAAGACCACAATGAACTGCTCTCGGATGCGGTCAGCCTGACCCATGTGATCGAGCAGATTCACCCATTGCTCGGCGAGAAATTGCTGCGGGTGTGGGAGTTTCCCGAGCGCCTGGTGCATTTGCCGTTGCTGTATCAAGACTTCAGCCGCGACTCGACGCGCATCGATTACGTCGATGTCGTGCAGGTGGCCAATCTGTATTGCCGCAAGGACACCGACCATCCGTTTGCGCGGATTGACCCGTTTAGCGTGCCGGCGTTCAGAAAGCTGGGGATTGACCCGGAGAACAAGCAGTTCTGCGCGGATCTGGAAGAATCGCGGTCGATGTTCTACTGACCTGTGGTGAGGGGATTTATCCCCGTTGGGTTGCGAAGCGACCCTAGACTCTGCGATCCGAACCGCGACTGCTGCGCAGCCGAGCGGGGATAAATCCCCTCGCCACAAAAAAACCTTGCCACAAAAGTATTACCCGGCAATAAAACTGACCCGCACCTTCAACCCTGCCTGCTCGCCATCATGCAAGGTGATCTGCGCCAGATGCGCGCGACAGATCTCGCCGACAATCGCCAAGCCCAGACCTGAACCGGCAACCTGCTGATTGCGCCGATAAAACCGTTCGAACACCCGATCACGCTCGTGCAGCGGGATGCCCGGCCCGTCGTCCTCGACCTCAAGCACCGCCGGGGCCGTGACCCGCAGAATCACATTGCCGCCCGATGGCGTATGCGCCAGCGCGTTGTCGACCAGATTGCTCAGCAGCTCATTGAGCAGCGTCGGCTCACCGCGCAGCCACACCGGTTCATCCGCTTCAAGCGCCAGCGCCACGCCGCGCTTGTGCGCCAAAGGCGCCATGGCCATGCCCAGCTCTCGGGCCAATTGACTCAGATCGAGCAACTGCGCGCCGCCCTCGGCAATCGCCCGCGCGCCGTTTTCGACCCGGGCCAGCGATAGCAGCTGATTGGCCAGATGGGTCAGGCGATCGGTGCTTTGCGCGGACGATTCAAGGGTGGTGCGCCAGGTCTCCGGCTCGTTCGAGCGCAGGCCCAGTTCCAGGCGTGCCTTGAGTGCGGCCAGCGGCGTACGCAACTCGTGAGCGGCATCGGCGATGAACTGCGCCTGCCGCTCGAACTGGCCGCGCAGACGCTCGGTGAAATGATTGAGCGCGCGGACCAGGGGTCCCAGTTCATGCTGCACTTCCACCAGCGGCAGTGGCCGCAAATCATCGGGCTGGCGTTCCTCAACAGCGGTTCTTAACCGCTCCAGCGGGCGCAACGCCGCACTCACCGCGAACCACACCAGCAGCAATGCACCGACAGCCAGCATGCCCAAGCGCAACAGGGTGTCAGCCGCCAGACTGCGCGCCATGCTGACCCGCGCTTCGTCGGTTTCAGCCACGCGGATTTCCGCCATGCCGTTCATGTTCGGCTCGCTTACGGCCTTGAGCAGACTGACCACACGCACGTTCTGGCCGTTGTACTTCGCGTTGTAAAAGCGCGCGAGCGCCGGATAGCTGTCGGTGCGCGGCGTGCCGGGCGGTGGCCCGGGGAGATTTTCGTAGCCGGAAATCAGCTTCTGGTGAATGTCGTTGACCTGGTAGTAAATGCGCCCGGCGCTGTCGTAGGCGAAGGTATCCAGCGCCACGTAAGGCACGTCGGCGCTGAGGCTGCCATCGCGCTGCGACAACCCGGCAGCGATGGTGCGTGCCGAGGCCAGCAGCGTGCGGTCATACGCGGTGTCGGCGGCTTCGCGACCGTTCCAGTAAGCGCTCAAACCACTGGCGAGCATCAGCACCACCAGCAACCATCCAAGGTTCCACAGCAACCGCCAGCGCAGGCTGCTGGGCTTATGCATCGCGGCTTTCCAGCAGATAGCCGAGGCCACGGAAGGTGACAATGGCCACGGGCTGGCCATCGAGCTTCTTGCGCAAGCGGTGCACGTAGATTTCGATGGCGTCGGGGCTGGCTTCTTCGTCGAGGCCGAACACCTGCGCGGCCAGTTGTTCCTTGCTCATCACTCGCCCCGGCCGCGCGATCAACGCTTCCAGGACAGCTTGCTCGCGGGAGGTGAGGGTCAGCAGTTCGTCGCCGAGGGTGAAGCGCCGCGTATCGAGGTCGTAAGCCAGCACACCACAGCGCTGCTGACGCTCGCCGCCCAGCACACTGCGGCGCAGCAAGGCTTTGACCCGCGCTTCCAGTTCCGTCAGTTCGAACGGCTTGGCCAGGTAGTCGTCAGCACCGAGATTGAGGCCATGCACGCGATCCTTGACGTCACTGCGCGCGGTCAGCATTAACACCGGCAGGTTCTTGCCGCGAGCACGCAGCCGCGCCAGCACCTCGAAACCGTCCATGCGCGGCAGGCCGACATCGAGGATCGCCACGGCGTATTCCTCACTGCCCAGCGCCAGGTCGGCAGCTACGCCATCGTGCAACACATCCACCGTCAGACCGGTGCTCTTGAGCGCCTGAGCCACGCTTTCGGCCAGTTGCAAATGGTCTTCGACGAGCAGGACACGCATGGATTTGTACCTCGTTCAGGGTTGGCCGACGCCGCGCTTTGCCGCGGAGTTTACAGCCGCAAC
The DNA here is from genome assembly GCF_004307525.1 of Pseudomonas sp. Sample_21. NCBI lineage: Bacteria > Pseudomonadati > Pseudomonadota > Gammaproteobacteria > Pseudomonadales > Pseudomonadaceae > Pseudomonas > Pseudomonas sp. Sample_21. Next base: position 145,612 of record NZ_RCNZ01000035.1, read on the forward strand.
CGCCGCTGTGAAGCCCGAAAACCGTGAAAGACAACTGAAAGGTTGTTGAAAGGTTAGCCGGTTAGAGTCGGCCCACGGACAGTTTCGACTGTCGCCGCTGCCGCCACACAGCGCAACGAAAAACGCCATGAAGCGTTTTCGACTCATAAGAACAATAACGGAGTACCCCAGCATGCCCTCCATGCGCACCAAGGCTGTAATGCCTGCTCGCCTTGCTCGATTCCACCGTTGCACTGTCGGTTTTTCGCCGCAGTCCTGTTTCCCCTCCGTTGTTTCAGTCGTTGCGCTCGCGCCGCGAGAGAACTGCGCCTGCCGCTAGGTTTTCGCGTTGCCCTTTGGTCATTCGGTCCATCCATAACAACAACTCCTCTGGAGACTCAAATGAACGTATCACTGCGTAAAGTCGCTCTCGCCGCTGGCGCGATGCTGTTTGCCGGCCAACTCATGGCCGAGCCGAAACGTCCGGAATGCATCGCCCCCGCCTCCCCCGGCGGTGGTTTCGACCTGACCTGCAAACTGGTGCAGAGCGCACTGGTCAACCAGAAGCTGTTGAGCAAACCGATGCGCGTCACCTACATGCCCGGCGGTGTCGGCGCGGTGGCATACAACGCAGTAGTGGCGCAACGTCCGGCGGATGCCGGAACGCTGGTGGCGTGGTCGAGCGGTTCGCTGTTGAACCTGGCTCAGGGCAAGTTCGGTCGCTTCGATGAAACCAACGTGCGCTGGCTCGCGGCCGTCGGCACCAGCTACGGCGCCATCGCAGTGAAAAGCGATTCGCCCTACAAGACCCTCGACGATCTCGTCCAGGCGTTGAAAAAAGATCCAGGCTCGGTGGTTATCGGCTCCGGCGGCACCGTCGGTAGCCAGGACTGGATGCAGACCGCACTGATCGCCAAGGCTGCCGGGATCAACCCGCGCGAACTGCGTTACGTGGCACTCGAAGGCGGTGGTGAGATCGCCACGGCCCTGCTCGGCGGCCACATCCAGGTCGGCAGTACCGACATCTCCGACTCCATGCCGCACATCCAGAGCGGTGACATGCGTCTGCTCGCGGTGTTCTCGGACAAGCGTCTCGACGAACCGGAAATGAAAGATATCCCGACCGCTCGCGAGCAAGGCTATGACATCGTCTGGCCAGTGGTGCGTGGCTTCTACCTCGGGCCAAAAGTCAGCGATGAAGACTACGCCTGGTGGAAAGACGCGTTCGACAAACTGCTGGCTTCCGACGAGTTCGCCAAGCTGCGCGATCAGCGTGAGCTGTTCCCGTTCGCCATGACCGGCCCGGAACTGGACACCTACGTGAAGAAGCAGGTCGCCGACTACAAAGTGCTGGCCAAAGAGTTCGGCCTGATCCAGTGATCGTCTCTGTCTAGTGGCTGCGTCTCCTACGCGGGGACGCAGCACAGGAGCTCCCATGCTTATTCAACGCATTTTCGCCTCGGTGTTGCTGCTGGTGTGTGCCGGCCTGGCACTGATGGCGTGGCCGTACCAAGCGGCTTTTTCCTATGAACCGGTCGGTCCACGCGCCTTTCCGCTGCTGATGCTCGGCCTGATGGGCCTGGCGCTGCTGTACATGGTGTTTCGCCCGGCGCCGATCAAACACAACCCGGATGAGCCGCCGCTGGATCGCGAAACCCTGACCAAGATCGGTCTGTGCGTGGTGTTGTTGCTGGTGTTTGCCGGCACCTTCGAACCCCTTGGTTTCATCGTGGCCAGCATCATTACCGGCGTACCGATGGCCCGTCTCTATGGCGGCCGCTGGCTGCCGAGCGTGGTGATCATCAGCCTGATGGCGGTTGGTCTCTATCTGCTGTTCGATCGCTTGATGGATGTTCCGCTGCCCCTCGGCCTGCTCAGCGTCCTGGAGAACTGATATGGATACCCTTGGCTATTTGGGTCAGGGCTTCGGCGTCGCGCTGAGCCCATACAACCTGGTGACCGCACTGTGCGGCACCCTGATCGGCACCGTCGTCGGCCTGTTGCCGGGCCTTGGTCCGATCAACGGCGTGGCGTTGCTGATTCCGATCGCGTTCGCGCTCGGCCTGCCGCCGGAGTCGGCGCTGATCCTGCTCGCGGCGGTGTATCTGGGCTGCGAATACGGCGGCCGGATCAGCTCGATCCTGCTGAACATTCCGGGTGAAGCTTCCACCGTCATGACCACCCTCGACGGCTACCCGATGGCCCGCAAAGGTATGGCCGGTGTCGCGCTGTCACTGTCGGCGTGGAGTTCGTTCATCGGCGCGTTCATCGCCACCTGCGGCATGGTCCTGTTTGCGCCGCTGCTGGCGAAATGGGCGATTGCCTTCGGACCGGCGGAATACTTCGTGCTGATGGTGTTCGCGATTGTCTGTCTCGGCGGCATGGCCGGTGATCGACCGTTGAAGACCTTTATTGCGGCGCTGATCGGTCTGTTCCTTTCCACCGTTGGCATCGACGCCAACAGTGGCGTATACCGCTTCACCGGCGACAACATTCACCTGACCGACGGCATCCAGTTCGTTGTGCTGGTGCTGGGTCTGTTCTCGATCAGCGAAATCCTTCTGCTGCTGGAAAAAACCCACCACGGCCAGGAAGCGGTGAAAGCCACCGGCCGGATGATGTTCAACTTCAAGGAAGCGGCGTCGGTTTTCGTCGTCAACGTGCGCTGCGGCGTGCTCGGTTTCATCATGGGCGTGCTGCCCGGTGCCGGCGCAACGCTCGCCAGTGCCGTGGCCTACATGACCGAGAAGCGCATCGCCGGCACCAGCGGCAAATTCGGTGAAGGCGATCCCCGTGGTCTGGCCGCGCCGGAAACCGCTATCGGCGGCGCGGCGTGCGGCGCTCTCGTTCCGATGCTGACCCTCGGCGTTCCGGGTTCGGGTACCACCGCAGTGATGATCGGCGCGCTGTCGCTGTACAACATCACCCCGGGCCCACTGCTGTTCCAACAGCAACCGGACATCGTCTGGGGCCTGATCGCTTCGTTGTTCATTGCCAACGTGATGCTGGTGATCCTCAACATCCCGATGATCCGCGTCTTCACCCGCATCCTCGCCGTGCCGAACTGGGCGCTGGTGCCGATCATCGCGATCATCACCGGGATCGGCGTTTACGCTGTGCACGCGACCACCTTCGATCTGTTCCTGATGATCGGTATCGGCATCTTCGGTTACATCCTGCGCAAGCTGGATTTCCCGCTGTCGCCGCTGCTGCTGGGCTTCATCCTCGGTGGCCTGATGGAGCAGAACCTGCGTCGCGCCCTGTCGATCTCCAATGGCGCGCTGGAGATTCTCTGGTCGAGTCCGATCACCTTCGGTTGCTGGATCCTCACCGCGATCATGCTGCTGATGCCGCTGATCCGCATCTGGCGCAAGCGTTCGGCGGCACGGCGCGTCATTGCCGATGTTTGATCGCTTGTCCCTGAGAGCTTGGTGGGGCACCCCGCTGGTCGGTCTGCTTGGTGGTTTCATCGCCAGCCAGATCGGCTGGCCGCTACCGTGGATGGTCGGCTCGTTGCTGGCGATCATCCTGGTGCGCTGCCTGACGCCGTGGCAACTGGCGGAAATCCCTGGCGGGCGCAAGTGCGGTCAGTGGATCGTCGGCATCGGTATCGGCCTGCACTTCACCCCGCTGGTGATGGAACAGGTGCTCAGTCATTTCGGTTTGATCTTCTTCGGTGCGCTGGTCACCAGCCTGTCGGCGGTGGTCGGCGTATGGCTGATGCGCCGCACCGGCGAGGATCGCGCCACGGCGTTTTTCTCAAGCATGCCCGGTGGTTCCGGGGAGATGGTCAACCTCGGTGCGCGCAACGGTGCTCTGCTCAGCCATGTCGCGGCCGGGCAGAGTCTGCGGGTGTTGGTGGTGGTGTTGTGCGTGCCGGCGGCGTTCAAGTATCTGCTCGGTGACGGCACGCCGATTTCTCACGCCGGCAGTGTCGATTGGCGCTGGCTGGCGATTCTGTTTCCGGCGGGCGCCCTGCTCGCCTGGCTCTGGCAGCGTCTGCGCCAACCCAATCCATGGCTGTTCGGGCCGTTGCTGGTCAGTGCGGCGGTGAGCATTACGTGGGATCTGCACATCGGCTTACCCAACGGCGGCAGTCAGATCGGCCAATGGCTGATTGGCAGCGGCCTGGGCTGTCACTTCAATCGGCAGTTCTTCCGCCGCGCGCCGTCGTTCATGGGCCGGACGTTGATCGGCACGGCGCTGACCATGTTGATCGCGTCGCTGGCGGCGCTGGGCTTGAGTGCATTGACCCATCTGGATCTGCGTTCACTGACCCTGGGCATGATGCCTGGGGGGATCGCCGAGATGAGCCTGACTGCGGAGACCCTGCAACTGTCGGTGCCGCTGGTGACGGCGATGCAGGTGATGCGGCTGTTGTTTGTGCTGTTTCTGGCGGAGCCGTTGTTCAGGTATTGGAATCGTATTCCAGAGTCCTGACTGACTGATCGTTCCCACGCTCTGCGTGGGAATGCCTCAATGGACGCTCCGCGTCCGCTTTGGGACGCAGAGCGTCCCGGGCTGCATTCCCACGAGGAGCGTGGGAACGATCTCAGGCGAGAGGTGGCAAGCGCCAGTCGATCGGCGTTTCGCCATTCTGTTCGAGAAACTTGTTGGTCCGGCTGAAATGCCCGCAGCCCAAAAACCCGCGATAGGCCGACAACGGCGACGGATGTACCGAGGTCAGCACCAGGTGCTTGGTCGCGTCGATCAGCTTCTGCTTGCTCTGCGCATGGGCGCCCCAGAGCATGAACACCAGATGCGGCTGCCGTTCGCTGACCACTTCAATGATGCGGTCGGTGAAGTGTTGCCAGCCCTTGTCCTTGTGCGCGTTGGCGTTGGCGCGCTCAACCGTCATGGTGGTGTTGAGCAGCAGCACGCCCTGTTCGGCCCAGCTCTGCAGGTAGCCGTGGTTGGGAATGTCGATGTTGAGGTCGCGTTTCAGCTCTTTATAGATGTTGACCAGCGACGGCGGCGCCGGCACGCCCGGTTGCACCGAGAAGCACAGACCGTGGGCCTGGCCCGGGCCGTGGTAAGGGTCCTGGCCGAGAATCACCACTTTCACCTTGTCCAGCGGCGTTGAGTTCAGGGCATTGAAAATCATCGGTCCCGGCGGATAGATCTCCTTGCCGGATGCCCGCTCCTGCTGCAGAAAGCTGCGCAACTCTGCCATGTAAGGCTGGTCGAACTCAGCACGCAGTGCCTCCTTCCAGCTCGGTTCGAGTTTGATACGGTCGTCAGCAGTCATGGTCATTTCCGGCAAAAACAATGGGGCGAACCCTAGGAAAGCCGACCACGCTTGTCAATTGATCTGACGCAGATCCGGCACTTTCCCCCATAGCGATCATACTGTTCGCTCAAATTCCCGATCGAGGTCACGATGAATCTGCACTTCGAAGAACTAACCGGTACCGACGGCGCCCGCATCGGCATCGCCAGCCTGGATGCCGAAAAATCGCTGAACGCACTGTCCCTGCCGATGATCAATGCGCTCAGCGACAAATTGAACGCCTGGGCCTCTGACCCGCAAATCGTCTGCGTGCTGCTGCGCGGCAACGGCAGCAAAGCCTTCTGCGCCGGTGGCGAAGTGCGCAGCCTGGTCGAAGCCTGCCGCGCTCACCCCGGCGAAGTGCCGCCGCTGGCCGCGCAATTTTTCAGCGCGGAATATCGCCTTGATTACAGCCTGCATACCTATCCGAAGCCGCTGATCTGCTGGGGTCACGGTTATGTGCTCGGTGGCGGCATGGGCCTGTTGCAGGGCGCGAGCACGCGGATCGTCACGCCGAGCAGCCGTCTGGCGATGCCGGAAATCACCATTGGACTGTATCCGGACGTTGGCGCCAGCTGGTTTCTTGCGCGGTTACCGGGCAAGCTCGGCTTGTTTCTCGGTCTGACCGGCGCGCATATCAACGGCCGTGATGCGCTGGATCTGGATCTGGCCGACCGCGTCCTGCTCGACGAACAGCAACCGCAATTGATCGAAGGCTTGCTGCAATTGAACTGGCAGGAACAGACCGCCATGCAGCTCAACAGCCTGCTCAAGGCTCTGCAGCAGGAAGCACTCGAACAAATGCCCGAAGCGCAGTGGCTGCCGCGTCGTCAGCAGATCGACGAACTGCTCGATGTCAGCGACGTTGCCTGTGCGTGGAAAGCCATCAGCCTGCACCGCGACAGCAGCGATCCGTTGATTGCCCGCGCGGCGAAAACCATGACCGAGGGCTCGCCGCTGACCGCGCATCTGGTCTGGGAACAGATCAGCCGCGCGCGGCACATGTCGCTGGCCGAAGTATTCCAGATGGAATACACCCTGAGCCTCAATTGCTGCCGTCATCCGGAATTCAGCGAAGGCGTGCGCGCGCGTTTGATCGACAAGGATCAGAAGCCGCACTGGCACTGGCCGGATATCAATAACGTGCCGGATGCAGTGGTCGAGGCGCACTTTCACAAGGTTTGGGAGGGGCGGCATCCGTTAGCGGATCTGACCCAGTATTGAGGTGACGCGAGGCCCGCGATGGCGACTGGATTGCCATTGCGGGCCGGCTCAATCGGTCGTCCTGTCAGACATTCAGTTCGTAGAACTCAATGATTTCCTTGATTGCCCGCTGCGCTGCATCGTCGCCTTTTTGCAAAATATCCTCGACATCCCTCAGTGGCGGAAGCGGGTGCAGACGTTCAGCAATTTGCCTTTCGCTGTAGTCTTGAATCGCTGTTCCTTCGCTGACTCTTATGAAGCCAATAGCGCTTTCACCTGCGGCAAAGTGCCTGGAAACCCGGATTTTCGGCGCCATGCCGTAATCCACCACGATCACCAGATCATCGCGCTCACGGTGAAATTTCAGGTTGTCGATCGTCAGCCTGCGTTCGGAAAAATCGATTCCGTCCAAACCGCCTCCGTTGTTGATGATCACGTCTCTGCCGAGGCCATCGTATCGGTAGAGATCATTTCCAGCACCGCCGGTCAGCGTGTCATTGCCCGGCCCACCCACCAGCAGGTCGTCACCGAGGCTGCCCGTGAGCACGTCATCCCCGTGCATGCCTCGGATCTCCGCCGCGCCGCTTATGGTGTCGTTGCCGCGACCGCCCACGAGTGGCAGCGCTCGTCCGTCTCGCAGGGAGGTTGAACGGGTGGGATGGTTGACGATGACACCCGTACGAAAAGTCTCGGGCGCAGGGCCGAGCTGACTTGATTCCAGGAGCTGCCTCAAACTTGCGACCGAGCCATCGGCGAACTTGACGAGCTCAATACCGGCGCCCTCAAGTTCACCGTTATGGGGCAAGACGATGCGGACTTTCTGCGTCCCACCCCATTGGATATCGAGTGTCGGATGAAGCATTTTCGCTCTCGGCGGGTTGCGGTAAGCCGCGCGATCCGGGTTGGGCTCCAGCTCGACATGGGTGGTCTCTATCAGCGCAGCACCCCAGCTCAATTGCAGTGCATCGCGCTGCGCATCTGCTGGAAGAACGACCGTGTCCTGATCGATCAATCCGTACTCGTCTTTCCACCCCGCTACGCCAACTTCTGCTCGGTGGAAAACAGGGTTGAGCACGTCCGCAATCGTGGTTGTCGCCCCGGCATGCGCTTGCACGATGTAAGTGTCGGCGCCGTCTTCGCCGTAGAGCCAGTCATCACCCGAGCCGCTGAGCAGATAGTCGGCGCCCTCGGAGCCGAGCAAGGTATCGTCACCTGCCCCGGCGGATAAAAACGCGCCCGGTGTTCTGTCGCCGACAGTGCCGTAGTCAAGTGGGGAGCCTGCATAAGCGACGATCAGATCATCACCCGCGCCGCCGTGGAAAACGTTTTCCACTTCGACGTTGACTCGCCCGCCGGCATCGTTGCCATGGACGATTTTGCGTTTGATCGTTTCAGTTGTGACATCCCAGCGAAACGCCTTGGGCACTGTTGCGCCCGAACTGAAGCTTGCCGCCGGATAGACGTACCAGCCTTCAAGCGCGCCGGATTCCTTTCGGTCTTCAACCAATACGTCGCCCGTATTGAAGGAAAACCCGTTGGCCGAGCCGGATCGATAATAGCGAGGCGCCTGACTTGAGGAGGCGACTGCTCCCTCGGCTTTCACCGGTTTATGTTCGACACGGGTTGTGGTTGTCGACTGCCTTTCACTGACTACGGCTTGCCTGCCATCAGCCTTCATCCATGGCGGCGTTTCCGACAGTGTTCCTGCGTCGACGCTGTCCTCGCTCAGCTCGGTGTGAGTGGTGTAACCGGTGTCGCTGGTGGTGACATGACTGCGCACCCAAACGCCTTGCTCATTCAAGGTAAAACCTGTGGCGTGTTTGCGGGCGGAGCGTTTTGACTTGGTTTGCGCGAGGAACTCATCGGTCCAGTTGACCGTTTGAACAGACGCCACCGGGCCTTGCGCCGCAGCGGTGACATCGTCTGGCTGAACCGGATCCTCAACTTTGCTTTCAGGGGCTGCCGAGGCGGTGACAGGTTCCGGTACGGGTGGCTCGGACATCTCTATCGGTGGCAATGTTTTGCGCAGGATATCTGCGTAATCCAGTACCCCGCCGTCGCTGAAACTGAATGTGGAATCCTTCCACTTCTCGTGATTCTTGATGAGTATCGCGTCGCCCGTGCCATTGGCCAGTCGCAACACCGTGCCGACGGTAGCGTCGATAACGTCGGCCTTCAGGCTTTGGGCGCAAAACCCTGCACCGAACTTGATGATGTTGCGGCCGCCGGCATCGGTGACGATATCCAGGCCGTCGCCAGCGCCGAAATAGTAGATGTCGGCGCCATCCATGCCATCCAGCACGTCAGCACCGGGACCGCCATCAAACACGTTGTCGCCAGAATCGCCGCGAAGGTAGTCCGTCCCTTCCCCGCCCAGCAAGGTGTCGTTGCCACCGCCTCCGAGCAGCGTGTCGTTACCTGAGCCACCGTGCAGATAATCGGCATTGTGCTCGGCCTCAGCGCTGTTTTCGTAATCGCCGGCAAGAATGTCGTCACCCGCACCGCCGTCCAGCGTGTCGGCACCGAAACCACCCTGTAACGTATCGTTTCCTTCGCCGCCCTGAAGCACGTCATTGTTGCTTCCGCCCGGTTTCAGGTCAGATACATCGCCATCGAGAAAATCAGCCCCTGAGCCACCCGCCAGCGTATCCGCGCCACCCATGCCGCGCAGGGTGTCATCCCCCGCGCCGCCATCGAGAAAGTCGTTGCCGTGATAGCGAACCGGATGCTCAGGGCTATCGCCGATCAGATCGTCATTACCTTCGCCGCCGAAAAGCAAATCATCGCCACCGCCGCCCCAGAGCGTGTCATCGCCGGAGCCACCGTCCAGCAGATCATCGCCAAAAAAATGCGCGGCATCGCCTTCGACGCCATCCAGTACGCCGTCATCACCCTGCAAAATGTCGTTGCCAGGGCCGCCATACAAAGCGTCGCTGCCACCGTTACCGCCGAGTGAATCATCACCACTGCCGCCGTCCAGCACATCGTTGCCATGGTGTCTGCTGGGCAGGCCACCGCCCCAATCGAGGTTGTCACCAAGCATCACGTCGTTGCCGCTGCCACCGGCCAGGGTGTCGTTACCTTGATCGCCTTTGAGAAAATCGTCGTCAGCTCCGCCGTCAAGCAGGTCCTCCCCCCAGCCGCCGTCGATAAAATCCCTGCCACCCTGCCCGTACAGCACGTCGTCACCGCCCTCGGACGCACTGTTTATCGAGGCCTTTGAAAAGACCGTTCGGTGACTGGTGACACCACCAGCTATGGGGACGTCAGCGCGTTTGACCGCCCAACCTTGTTCCAGCGCACCGGTGGTTTCGTCTCCTGACAAGACATCGTCACCAGCACCGCCGATCAAGGTATCCCGGTCATTGCCACCGAGCAGAACATCTCGGGACGCCGTACCGATAAGCAAATCGTCACCTTGCCCGCCGTCGAGCCAGTCTCCGCGATTCGCCTTGCCCTTTGCGTCACCGTCGGCCATAGCTTTTTCGAGCGTCGTCTGCTTGTCGCCGAATAACCGATCGTCTCCAGCCTTACCGAACAATCGATCAGAACCACCCAGGCCGAGAATGACGTCGTCTGCGGCGGAACCGTAAAGTACGTCGGCCTTGTTGCGCTGTTTGACCTTGGGCAGCAGCACCACGTTGCCCAGCTCATCAAAGGAGGGCTGATCGCCGGGGACAGTGGGATCGGCGTCTTTGGCTTTCCAGTCGCCCTGAAGCGTCAAATCCGCAGCAGTGAGCGGCTGCCCCTCGTATTCAGGGAGGCGGATGCCAAGCATTCCGGGCTGGAAGTTTTTGATCACCACCAGATCGCCCTGGCCGTATTTGATGTTGAGGGTGTTTTCAACAAGCGCCAGGGTGATGGACCGATCCTCGGTAGACCAGATATTGCTCAGAGGCGCGCGGCGTTTGAGATGGGGAATCGGCGCGCCGTTGATCCGCAGTTGCCCATCGGCGTTGGCATCAAGAATCTCGTCGATGCCATCGCCGCTGGCGAATTCATAACGGTCGTTGCCTTCGCCCCCAATCAAGGAGTCGTTACCCTTTCCTCCGAGCAGAACATCGTCACCGGCCATCCCGTACAACTCATCATTGCCGTCACCTCCGGTAAGCGAGTCATTGCCGCGACCACCTTCAATGACATCGTGACCGGCCATCCCATGGATCGAGTCATTGCCCACGCCGCCATACAGATGATCGGCATTTGCGCCGCCGGCGAAAGATCGCCCACCGTCATCACCGAACATGGCCAGCGGGTTCAGCACTCCGGTGGTCATCGGCGCCTGTTTGCCTGAGGCGAGATCGGAGTAGGAAAACTGCTGCAGCGAGTGTTCGCCAAACGAGCCCTGGGTTCGGGCAATCAACCGCGCCAGCATTTGCGCTCGATCCGCCAGCCACTGCGCGGTGATAAAGCCTTCGCCAGTATGCGGATCGTAAAGCTCGAGGTTGCGATCGGGATAACCGTCGGCTCGTTCTATGACGACTTCACTGAGTTGCTGCAAAGAGTTGCGCAACGCCAGCCCGAGCGGCGTCGCCTCGCCTGCCAGTTTCGCCCATGCATTGGCATTGCCGAACTCGCTTATTGTCCGGGTGACGATGCTTTGCGACTGCTCTGGGGAAAATGCCGAGAAGAAGGCGTAAGCGTTGCTGGCGAAGGTGTCGTTGGTGGTGGGTATGGCAGCAGAATCGCCGTCGTAAGTGCGCTTGGACATGTCGAGAAATTCGTTCTGGCCGTAGCGCAATATCAGCTCGACCACGGCGGCAACAGGCGTGCCTTTGACTACATGCTGAATCAGCGGATTCACACTGCCACTGGCCAGCGCGATGTTGATTTGCTCGGGTACGACCGAGAGCAGACTTTGCAGTGGATTGATGCCGAAATTGCTGATCGCCGCTTGCAGGCCGACGCTGTAGGCGTCGATGGCGAAGAGAATGTTTTTATAGTCGTCGAGCCGGTTGGGCTTTGCCTGGATGGGTGGGCCGCCATCTTCCGCATCCGGGTCGCCCGCAGAGATCAGTCTCCACGTTTCATAGGGAGGTTTACCGCCCAACAGGCTGAATCCGACTGTTCCAGACCAGCCGGCATTGCGTTTCACGGCGGTATCGTCCTCCCCGCAAACCTCCTTGAACAGCGCCTCGCCAATCGCGCTGGCGTCGATTTCAGCGATCTGGCTGATTGACGGAACCGTCCACGGCGCCAGTTGACCGGCAAGGGATCCGTTGATCAGGGTATTGATGAAGTTGACGGCAACCTGGTTGGATGAAAGCTGCATCAGGTCTTCACTGAAAATTGTATTCAGTCTCAGTTCACCCTGGCGGGAGGTGTAACCACGAATCAGGGCAGAGTAGGCACCGTTTCCACCGTTGGCATCAATGGCCACGGCGAGCCAGAGTCTGGCGCTTTTCAGCACGTCTCCAGCCTCTTTATCGGCAGCTGCAACGTCAGAAACTTTTTCACCAATAATGTCGAATAGCTTTTGGTACAGGGGTGCGCAGCTTGCCCCTGCTAATTCCAATGCAATGTACTCCACACCCTCAGAATTTAATGTCATGCCTTTGCAACTATTTGCCGCATTGAAAATTTCGGATTTTTCCATATCGTTAAAAACATAACTCATTGTTACTTCCTTGTAATAACAGAGCGTGAAAGATAATCACTGAGATACTTGAGCATCTCAGGTGCTTCGCGTAATGACGACAGACCAAGACCTACACTACCGTGCCCTCCAGCGAAGTCGAAGTTATCCAGATTGACCGTGCAGAAGAAATTCAGCTTGCCGAAATCCAGATTCTCCAATTCAGCCCTACCAAAACCTGCCAGCTTTTTGTCAGTCAGTTGCTCTTCGGAAGCCGGGCGAATCAAGCCGTCACACTTGATCAGCCGAGGGGTTCCGTCTCGCCGCGGCCAACCTGCAATGACAAAATTTCGTACGGATGACACATTCTTGAAATGCGGTGGCGGAGCATTCAGCCAAACTTCCAGCCCCGGATAATTCTTTAGTTTCACAATCAACTCATCCGGCCAGTTGACGTGCCGATAACCCCGTTCATGGGGCTCGGTAGTTTCCTTCCTGGTAAAAAGCCCGGCATTCAATTTATAGAGCCGCCAGCTTTCGGGGATCGGTTCCAGGCGCTGATTCTGGTGCCGATGCAGCCCCGTCCCGGTCCACCAGAAAAGGCCCTTCAGAGCAATCGCCAGACACGCTTTCTTGTTCACCATCTCAGGCATGCCAACGTAAAACTCAGGGACTAGCGTCTTATCTATATAGGCGCCGCCTAATATCGGCACTTGCTTCATGCTCGCCAGCTTGTTCTGGCAAGCTTTCTCGTTTGCCTGGTGAATAGCCGCCGACTCGGCAGATTGTTCTTTGCGAATATAAAATTCCGCTACGCAATAACAGACATAAAAGAACAATCCATACTTCAACAACCTTTTAAACCACTTGATCGCCTGCTTACGCGACTTCCTGGACATTTCAAACCTCCCGCTCAAACTGCGGAACGGTTGGTATGTCGTTATGCCCGGATATCGCGCTTGCAAAAACCTCAAAGTATTGGCTCACGCCCGATTCCACACTGAACCGACCTGCCGTCAACTTCGCGGCGCTGGCAAGTCCATCGTACTCACCTGCCGACTTCAAAACCTTGCTGACACTTCTGGCAATTCCTTGATGGTCGAAGAAATCCACCAACACGCCATTAGCCCCATCGACAATGACTTCCCTTACCGGAGCCGTATCCGACGCAACAACCACACAACCAGACGCCATCGCCTCCAGTAACGACCACGACAAGACAAACGGATACGTCAAATAAACATGGACTTTGGAACATGTCAGAACCGCGCGGTAAGTCTGGTAAGGAAGTTTCCCTGTGAAATGCACTCTGGAGTGATCGAAACTGAGCTCCGCCTCCATCCTGCTGCGCCAATCTGGGTACCCGACCGGCTTACTCCCATAACTGACACCATCACCGCCAACCACGATGATCTGCGCATCGGGGCACTCGGCCTGAATAAGCGGGATCGCTCGCATGAAACTGTGAAAGCCGCGATAAGGCTCAAGGTTTCTGGCGACATAGGTAACGATCGGCTGTCCCGCTTTGAGCTCGATTCCATTGGGCAATCTGACTGCCCCGACTTTCGCCAGGTCTGAACGTTGAATCACACCTTCGTGAATGACCCGAATCGCCGACCGGTAAGCGGCCGGAAACAGGCTGCGCTGCCACTGCGTAGGCGCGATTGCGATATCGCATTGTTCAAGATTCAACAGATGCAGCGAGTTGAGCACGCGCAGCCGTGACGACTCCCTCGCGGCTCGCCGGAATTCAGGGTCGAACCCGCAATCGGCGCCCTGCGCTCGATAGTAATACTCGCAATAGTGAATCAGCGGCGTATCGGCATAGACATCCTTGGCAAACAGCGTCTCCCCCCATCCCGGATGAGCAAGAATGACATCTGGCTGATAACCCGAACGCTTCAGCCTGCCCAGGATTTCAAAAACCTTCTGACCGTCGATCACCGCTTGTTCATAGCGGATCAGATAGGGGTGAATATTGCCGGGCGCTCGGCTGGTCGCTCGATATCGATGGATTTGCACACCGACGACGCCCGGTGCCGTGTCCCGACCTATCGCCACAACCTCATCACCGCGCTCCAGCGCTGCCAGCACCACATGACGGAACTGACCGGGAAAATTTTGATGAATAACCAGTAGCTTCATAGCGCTGAACGTCCATTTTTCGCCGCTATCGAGCTGAGGATTGCTCGCCTCGTTCGGCATCCACGAACGCTAACAAACACCACAAAATGAAACTGTAGGACGCTTCCGGGATTGCCTTGGGAGATGGCCCACGGAAGGACTTTTCGACGGGCAAAAAAAAGCGGCGCATCATGCGCCGCTTTTTTATTTACGGTCAGTTACCAGCGGTTACCACGGCCGTTGTAGTCACGGCGACCGCTGTGACGATCATAGTTGCCGCGACCCCGGTGGTCATTGTCCCAACCGCCGCGACGGTGGCCGTCCCAGCGTCCGCGATCATTGCCGTGCCAGCGACGGCTTTCGTAATGACGCGGGGCCGGTTGATAGTGCCGCGGCGCCTGGTAATACCGCGGTTGCTGGTAGTAACGCGGCGCTGGCTGGTAGTAGCGCGGCTGAGTGTAATAAGTGCCGCCGCTGCGGTAATAGGAGCCGCCACCGCTGTAATAGGCCGGTGCGGGTGATGTGTAGACCTCTGACCTGTAGTAGCTGTCTCCATAGGAATAAGGAACGCATCCGCCAAGGGAAAAAAGCATCACGGCAAGCAGTACGATTCGGCGATACATGGCGGCCTCCTGGACCGCGGGTTGGCCACACCAGCGACGCTGGCAGGCGACCGTCAGCAATTGAGTGACTGTCGAAGAATCAGACAGCGGTTTCGGAATCTGGTGCGTTCCTGCAACAAGTTGAAACAAGTGATCATGAAATCTTGTTTATCCGCAAAATCAGCGACCAGTTATGCGTAAACGCGCTGCATGACGGTGCAACCACGCACCACCACGATGCGCCGTCGCTCGCCCCGCTCACCTCGGCAATCCAGCAGATCCCCGCCGCAGAGGCCTCGGCGCGACTTGGCACGCCTCTCGCTTTAGCAAACCCGTGCAGGAGTCATCACAGGTTCGCGGCACCACAATTTGCAATGGCTGACTAGGGTTCCGGCTCGCAAGCGCGAGTGGCTGGTCCGAGAGTTGGCGACCTCCAGTTGAGGTTACACGGCGGGACAAAAGCCCGGGAGACAAGCCACCGTTCGCGGTGCCGCGTTGCCTTCCTGTCCGTCCTCGATCAACTGGAGAATCCGCAATGATCCGACTACGTTTCCCCGCCCTGCTCGCCGCCGCCTTCGCCGCGCTTATCAGCACGCAATCTTCCGCCGCCCAGAAAGACCACTTCAGCGTGTGCTGGACGATCTACGCCGGCTGGATGCCATGGGAATACGCCGGCAGCCAGGGCATCGTCGACAAATGGGCGAAGAAATACGGGATCAAGATCGACGTCGTGCAACTCAACGACTACGTCGAATCGATCAACCAGTACACCGCCGGCCAGTTCGACGGCTGCACCATGACCAACATGGATGCGCTGACCATTCCCGCTGCCGGCGGCGTTGACAGCACCGCGCTGATCGTCAGCGATTTCTCCAATGGCAACGACGGCATCGTGCTCAAAGGCGAAGGTAAAAAAGTCGTCGATCTGAAAGGCATGGACGTCAATCTGGTCGAGCTGTCGGTCTCGCATTACCTGCTGGCCCGCGCGCTGGACTCGGTGGACCTGACCGAGAAAGACCTGAAGGTGGTCAACACCTCCGACGCCGACATTGCCGCCGCGTTCAACACCGCCGACGTCAACGCCGTGACCACCTGGAACCCGATGCTCTCGGATATCAAGGCCAAACCCGGCGTCACCGAAGTGTTCAATTCCAGCCAGATCCCCGGCGAGATCATGGACATGATGGTGGTCAACAGCGCCACCCTCAAAGACAACCCGGCGCTGGGCAAAGCGCTGACTGGCGCGTGGTTCGAAGTGGTCGCTTTGATGAACGCGAAAACCGCCGCGAGCAAAGCTGCGCTGGAACACATGGCCAAGGCCTCGGGTACTGATCTCGCCGGCTTCCAGGCGCAACTGGACACCACAAAACTGTTCGCCACGCCGAGCGAAGCGCTGAGTTTCGCCACCAGCAAACAACTGCCGGACACCATGCGCAAGGTCGCCGAATTCTCCTTCGAGCACGGCCTGCTCGGCGAAGGCGCGAAGGACCCGAGCGCGGTGGGCATGTCCTTCGCCAACGGCGTGACCAGCGGCGACACCGCCAATCTCAAGCTGCGTTTCGATCCGACCTACGTGCAGATGGCCGCCGACGCCAAGCTGTAAGCCACGGAGGATTTGGCCATGCGCCTGATCAATCGCCACCCTGATCGCCCGAGCCGCCTGTTGCTGGTGATCCTGCCGTTCGCGCTGGTGCTGTTCGCCTACTTCACAGGCTCGGCCGAGCGCCTGGCGGACAACCCCAACGACAAACTGCTGCCCAGCGCCGTGCAGATGAGCGACGCGGTAAAACGCCTGGCCTTCAACGCCGACAGCCGCACCGGTGAATATCTGTTGTGGCAAGACACCGCGTCGAGTCTGCGCCGTTTGGCCATCGGCCTCGGCATCGCGGCGCTGGCGGGTCTTTGCCTCGGTATAGCGGCGGGCACCCTGCCGCTGTTCGGCGCGCCGTTGTCGCCGTTGCTGACGGTGCTGTCGATGGTGCCACCGCTGGCGATCCTGCCGATTCTGTTCATCGTCTTCGGCCTGGGCGAGTTATCGAAAGTCATGCTGATCGTGATTGGCATCACCCCGGCGCTGGCTCGGGATCTGGAACAGCGGGCCCGTGACATTCCGGTCGAACTGCTGATCAAGGCGCAGACCCTCGGCGCCTCGACCTGGACGCTGATGCTGCGCGTGGTCTTGCCGCAGTTGTTGCCGCGCTTGCTGATCTCGCTGCGCTTGATGCTCGGTTCAGCGTGGCTGTTCCTGATTGCCGCCGAAGCGATCGCCTCCACCGATGGCCTCGGCTACCGGATCTTTCTGATGCGGCGCTACCTGGCGATGGATGTGATCCTGCCCTACGTGGTGTGGATCACCCTGCTCGCCTGGCTGATGGACTGGGGCTTGAAACAGCTGGCCCAGCGCGCTTTCCCTTGGTACGAGGGAGCGGCGAAATGAGCTTCATCACAGTAAAAAACGTCTGGCAGCAGTACGCCGATCAAGTGGTTCTGGAAGGCTTGAACCTGAGCGTCAACGAAGGCGAGTTCTGCACCTTGGTCGGCGCCTCCGGTTGCGGCAAATCGACCTTCCTGCGCCTGCTGCTCGGCCAGGAAAGCGCCAGTCGCGGGGAGATTCTGCTCGACGGCCAGCCCTTGGCCAGCGAGCCGGATGCCAGCCGTGGCGTGGTCTTTCAGCGCTACTCGGTGTTCCCGCATCTGAGCGTGCTCGACAACGTCGCCCTCGGTCTCGAATTGCCGCGCGCGCCCTTGCTTGGCCGGCTGTTCGGCAACGCCAAACGCGAAGCGCGCGAGCAGGCTGCAGCCCTGCTGACAAAAGTCGGCCTCGGCCATGCGCTGGACAAGTACCCGGCACAGCTGTCCGGCGGCATGCAGCAACGCTTGGCCATCGCCCAGGCGCTGATCATGAAGCCGCGCGTGTTGCTGCTCGACGAGCCCTTCGGCGCGCTCGATCCGGGCATTCGCAAAGACATGCACGCGCTGCTGCTGGAGCTGTGGCGCGAGACGCAACTGACGGTGTTCATGGTCACCCACGACCTGTCGGAAGGCTTCAGCCTGGGCACGCGCCTGCTGGTGTTCGACAAGGTGCGCCTCGACCCGCACGCCCCCGGCGCCTATGGCGCCCGCATCACCTACGACATCCCGTTGAACAGCGACCGCCGCGCCCAGCGCGCCGCCGTCGAGGCCCTGCCGCTGCCGCTGGCGGGCACCCTTCGCACTGCTTGAGAGGACTGCTGCAATGACTGATTCAATCCAACTATTCCCACCCTTCGCTGAAGAACTACTGCCGGGCGGCGGCCACCGTTCCTTCGTACTGAAGCGCGGCCAATTGCTGCGCCTGACCGACCTGCGCGGTGGCGCTAACGTCAGCCTGACCTTGCTCAATGCCAATGAAAAAACCGAGCGATTGAACCTGCCCGACAGCCTCAAATGCCAACACACCGCCAAGCTCACCGCCGGCCACTGCCTGTACTCGGACATGGGCCGCGTACTCGCCGCGATCACCGCCGACACCTGCGGCTGGAGCGACAGCCTCGGCGGTGTGCTGTGCGCACAGGAAGTCGCCGAAAAGTACGGTCAGGGCCGCTACCAGGAACTGCGCAACGGCTTCTTTCGCAATGGCACCGACAACCTGCTGGTGGAGCTCGGCAAGTGGGGCCTGGGCCTGTCCGACCTGCTGATGACCCTCAATCTGTTCAGCCGCGTGAACGTCGATGAGGCCGGGCGTTTCCACTTCGTCGAAGGCAACTCGAAGGCCGGTGACTACATCGAGTTGTACGCGCCGATGGACACCCTGATGGTGCTCACCGCCCTGCAACATCCGATGGACCCGTCCCCCGAATACGCTCCGAAACCCTTGAAGCTGAGCTGGATGAACGCCGACGCCAGCGTCGCCGAACACTGCCGCACTTCGCGCCCGGAAAACGAGCGCGGCTTCATCAACACCGACCGTTTGTTCGCCTGAGGATCGCCGCCATGTCACTCGCAATCGCCACTTCGCACAAGCAAGCCGACAGCGCGATCTACCGCGCGACCATTCCCGCCGGCGAGCCCTGGCTGATGGAAGTCAAGGCCGGGCAGACCCTGCGCATCCTCGATCTGGAAGGCAATCAGGCCGTCGACACTTTGTTCTACAGCCTCGCCAACCCCAAGGAACGCTACGACGTGCAACGCACCTTGCGCCGGCAGAACAGCGTCTACCTGAGCACCGGCAGCGTGCTGTATTCCAACCTCGGCCAGCCGATGCTGACCATCGTTGCCGACACCTGCGGGCGCCACGACACCCTCGGCGGCGCCTGCGCGCAAGAGAGCAACACCGTGCGCTACGCCCTGGAAAAACGCTACATGCACAGCTGCCGCGACAACTACCTGCGCGCCTGCGCCCACGACGGCCGATTGAGCAAGAGCGACATCGGGCCGAACATCAATTTCTTCATGAACGTGCCAGTGACGGCGGATGGCGGGCTGACCTTCGAGGACGGTATTTCCGCGCCGGGCAAGTACGTTGATTTGCGCGCGGAGATGGACGTCATCGTGCTGATTTCCAACTGCCCGCAGTTGAACAACCCGTGCAATGCCTACAACCCGACCCCGGCGGAGTTGCTGGTATGGAATTGACCATCAGCCGTTTACGCCGTTGGCTTTTTGCCCTGTGCCAGGCGCGTTCCGCGCAGTGCCTGAAATCCACCAGACAACCCTGAACGCTGTGGGAGCGAGCCTGCTCGCGAATGCGCCGTGTCATTCAGCATTGATGTGGCTGATCCACCGCCTTCGCGAGCAGGCTCGCTCCCACAGGGGGGTTGTGGTGGGTTGGAGTGAAGTGTGTTTTTTCCATCCGGGACGGCCCGGATGTATGTCGAAAAACAGCGGGACGGCCCGCTCCCCCTTCAGGGGTTATGCCATGTTCGAAAAAATCCTGATCGCCAACCGAGGCGCGATTGCCTGTCGCATCCTGCGCACGATCAATGTGCTCAAGGCCAAAGGCATCGCGGTGTACTCCGAAGCCGACGCGGCCAGCCTGCATATTTCCCAGGCCGCTGAAGCGCACAGCCTCGGCGAAGGCGCGGCGTCCGCGACCTATCTGGCGGTCGACAAAATCCTCACGATCGCCAAACAAAGCGGCGCCACGGCGATTCATCCCGGCTACGGATTTCTCTCCGAGAACGCAGCGTTCGCCGAAGCCTGCGAAGCGCAGGGCATCGCCTTCATCGGGCCGACGCCGGAGCAATTGCGGGTGTTCGGCCTCAAGCACACTGCTCGCGCGTTGGCCAAACAGCACGGCGTACCCATGCTCGAAGGCACCGACCTGCTCGACAGCCTCGATTGTGCGCTGAGCGCCGCCGAACAGGTCGGCTACCCGGTGATGCTGAAAAGCACCGCTGGCGGTGGTGGCATCGGCATGCGCGTGTGCCGCAGCGCCAGTGAATTAAGCGAATCATTCGAAGCGGTGAAACGCCTCGGTCAGAACAACTTCAGCGACGCCGGGGTGTTCATCGAGAAGTACATCGAACGCGCGCGGCATCTGGAAGTGCAGGTGTTCGGCGACGGCTGCGGTGAAGTCATCGCTCTCGGCGTGCGCGACTGTTCAGTGCAGCGGCGCAACCAGAAAGTCCTCGAAGAAACCCCGGCGCCGAACCTGCCCGAAGACATGGCCGATGAGCTGTGCGCGGCGGCGATCAAACTGGCGCGAGCGGTGAATTACCGCAGCGCCGGCACCGTCGAGTTCGTCTTCGACAGCGAGGCCCAGCGCTTCTATTTTCTCGAAGTGAACACGCGGTTGCAGGTCGAGCACGGCGTCACCGAACAGGTGTGGAACGTGGACCTGGTGCGCTGGATGATCGAGCTGGCCGCTGGTGATCTGCCGCCGCTGAACGAGTTGTATCAAGGCCTGGAACCGCAGGGCCATGCGATTCAGGCACGTCTGTACGCGGAAGATCCGGGGCGTGATTTCCAGCCGAGCCCGGGCCTGCTGACCGCTGTGCAATTTCCGCCCGCCAACGGCGTTGAGTTGCGTATCGACACCTGGGTCGAGGCCGGCGTGGAAATCCCGCCGTATTTCGATCCGATGATTGCCAAGCTCATCGCGTGGGCGCCGACTCGCGAACAGGCTCGCGCCGAACTCCATCAGGCATTGGGCGATAGCCTGCTGTATGGCGTGGAAACCAACCGCGATTACCTGCGCCAGATTCTGCTCGATGCTCCATTCGCCAGCGGTCAGCCGTGGACCCGTTGTCTGGAAAATCTGCTGTATCACGCCAACACCTTCGAAGTGCTCAGCGCCGGCACGCAGACCAGCGTGCAGGACTATCCCGGACGCCTCGGCTATTGGGCCGTCGGCGTGCCACCCTCGGGGCCGATGGACAGCCGAGCGCTGCGCCTGGGCAATCGTCTGCTCGGCAATGAACAAGGCGCCGCCGCACTGGAAATCACCATGAGCGGGCCGATCCTGCGCTTCAATTGTGACGCGGTGGTCGCGGTGACCGGCGCGCCGATTGCCTTGACCCTTGACGCTGAACCGGTGCCGATGAACACCGCGTTGCTGATCCCGGCCGGCGCGACGTTGCAGCTGGGCAGCATCAGCGGCGCCGGCGCGCGCAGTTATCTGTGCCTGCGCGGCGGCGTGCAGGTGCCGGATTATCTGGGCAGCAAAAGTACCTTCACCCTCGGCCAGTTTGGCGGGCATGGCGGTCGCGCGTTGAGGGCCGGTGATGTCTTGCATGTACCGGCATTGACCGAGCGCAGCGCCGGCCAGCAACTGGCCGAACAGCACATCACTGCGCTGCCGAGCGTGCGCCAGATCCGGGTGATCTACGGCCCGCACGGCGCACCGGAATACTTCAGCGAAAACTACATCGCCACATTCTTCGCGACCCAGTGGGAAGTGCATTTCAACTCCAGCCGCACCGGCGTGCGCCTGATCGGACCGAAGCCTGAGTGGGTGCGTGAGGATGGCGGTGAAGCGGGTCTGCACCCGTCGAACATCCATGACAATCCGTATGCGATTGGTGCGGTGGATTTCACCGGCGACATGCCGGTGATCCTCGGCCCGGATGGCCCGAGTCTGGGTGGGTTTGTCTGCCCGGTGACGGTGATCGAGGCGGATCTGTGGCAGCTGGGACAGCTCAAGGCGGGCGATAAAATTCAGTTCATTCCCGTCTCTCTGGCTGACGCCCGCGATCTTGCTCTGAAATGGGATCTTCCCTGTGGGAGCGAGACTGCTCGCGAAAGCGTCGGCCAAGACAAATCGATATTGACTGACACGGCCTCTTCGCGAGCAGGCTCGCTCCCACAGGGTTTAGTGTCGCCTGTGGTGTTAGCGTTGGGTCAAGGCGATCAGCGACTGGTTGCACGGGTTTCTGGCGACACTCATTTACTGCTGGAAATCGGCGCGCCGGAGCTTGATCTGGTCCTGCGCTTTCGCGCCCACGCGCTGATGCAGGCGCTGGAAAGCCAAGCCCTGCATGGCGTGATCGACCTCACCCCGGGCATTCGCTCGCTGCAAGTGCACTACCAGCCGGAGCAACTGCCGCTGGCCGATCTGCTCGGCATCATCGCCGGCGAATGGGACGCGGTGTGCGCCGCCAAGGACTTGCAAGTGCCGTCGCGCATCGTGCACTTGCCGCTGTCGTGGGACGACCCGGCCTGCCAGTTGGCGATCGAGAAATACATGACCACGGTGCGCAAGGACGCGCCGTGGTGCCCGAGCAATCTGGAGTTCATCCGGCGCATCAACGACCTGCCGAATCTCGACGAAGTGCAGCGCACGGTGTTCGATGCGAGCTATCTGGTGATGGGCCTTGGCGATGTTTACCTCGGCGCGCCGGTGGCCACGCCGCTCGACCCGCGTCATCGTCTGGTGACCACCAAGTACAACCCGGCACGCACCTGGACCGCCGAGAACTCGGTGGGCATCGGCGGCGCCTATATGTGCGTGTACGGCATGGAAGGCCCGGGCGGTTATCAGTTTGTCGGGCGCACTCTGCAGATGTGGAATCGCTATCGCGAAGTCGCCGCGTTCGACGGCAAACCGTGGCTGCTGCGCTTCTTCGATCAGATCCGCTTCTACCCGGTCAGAGCTGAAGAACTGCTGCGCATCCGCCGCGATTTCCCCCTTGGGCGCTTCGATCTGAACATCGAACACAGCCAGCTCAACCTCGCCGGCTATCAGGCATTTCTCAGTCAGGAAGCCGAGGGCATCAGCGCTTTCCGTGCGCAGCAACAGGGCGCGTTCAAGGCTGAACGCGAGCGCTGGATCGCCAGCGGCCAGGCGCATTTCGACAGCGAAGAAGCCGTGCCTGACGCCAGCGAAGAAGCACCGCTGCAAAGCGGTGAACACAGCGTTGACAGCCACATCGCCGGCAATCTCTGGCAGGTGCAGGTCGAGGCTGGTCAGCGTGTCGCGGCGGGCGATGTGCTGGTGATTCTCGAGTCGATGAAGATGGAAATCCCTGTGCTCGCGCCGCTGGCCGGCGTGGTGCGAGAGATCCGCGTGCAACCCGGTTCGGCGGTGCGCGCCGGACAACGGGTGGTGGTGCTGGAACTCGACTGAAGCCATTTCTGAAAAGGATCAACCAATGAATCTGCAACTCGATGCACTGCGCCAGGCCTATCGCAATGGCGACACCACACCGCGCCAACTGCTGCTGCAATTGCGCGAAAAAGCCGCTGCGCTGAATCCCGACTATCACCTGTTCATCCACCTGCTCAGCGTCGATGAACTGGAGCCGTATCTGGCCGCCCTCGACGGTCGTGACCTCGACAGCCTGCCGCTGTATGGCGTGCCATTCGCGATCAAGGACAACATCGATCTGGCCGGCATTCCCACCACAGCCGCGTGCCCGGCGTTTGCCTATGTGCCGCAGCAGTCGGCGACCATCGTCGAGCAACTGTTGGCGCTGGGGGCGATCCCGCTGGGCAAGACCAATCTCGATCAGTTCGCCACCGGCCTCAATGGCAGCCGCTCGCCTTATGGTGCGTGCCCGAACAGCGTATTGCCCGAATATCCGTCCGGCGGCTCCAGCGCCGGCTCGTCACTGGCGGTGGCGCTGGGCCTGGCCAGTTTTGCCTTGGGCACTGACACCGCCGGTTCCGGGCGAGTGCCGGCGGCGCTGAATAATCTGGTGGGTTTGAAGGCGAGCAAAGGCCTGATTTCCACCGCTGGCGTGCTGCCGGCGTGCCGCACGCTGGACTGCGTAACCACCTTCACCGCGACCGCCCGTGAGGCCAGTCAGTTGCTGGCGTTGACGGCCAAACACGATCCTCGCGATGAGTACAGCCGAGGCAACCCGGCATGGAACGACGGCTCGGCATTCGGCGCGCCACGGCCGTTTCGCTTCGGCGTGCCACGGGCGCAGGACCTTGAATTTTTCGGCTGCAACGAGGGGCCACAGTTGTTCGCAGCGGCCATCGAACGGCTCAAGGCTCTGGGTGGCGAAGCGGTCGAACTGAACCTGTCGCCATTTCTCGAAGCAGCGCGCCTGCTCTACGACGGGCCGTGGGTCGCCGAGCGTTACAGCGTCGCCGGTGAGCTGCTGGAGCAGAATCCCGAAGCGGTGCTGCCGGTGATCCGAGCGGTGCTGGCCAAGGCTCCGGCAGTGACTGGCGTGCAGACCTTCCGCGCGCAATATCGATTGCAGGCGCTGAAGGCCCTCTGCGACGAGGCCCTGGAAAATCTCGACTGCGTGCTGACACCGACCATCGGCCGTCCGGTGACCCTGGCCGAGCTTGAGGCCGAGCCGGTGCTGCGCAATTCCGAACTCGGTTATTACACCAACTTCATGAACCTGCTCGACTACGCCGCCGTCGCCGTGCCGACCGCGTTCATGGGCAATGGTTTGCCGTGGGGCGTGACGTTGTTCGGGCGGGTATTTACCGATCAGTATCTGTTGAGCGTGGCCGATGCCTTGCAGCGCCAGCAGGACAGCGCCCTGCCAGCTCCGGCGAACTCAGCGCGCAATGACCGCGCTCGATTGGTGGTGTGTGGCGCGCATCTGCAAGGGCTGGCGTTGAACTGGCAACTGACCCAGCGCGGCGGGCGCTTGCTGGAAACCACGTTCAGTTCGCCGGACTATCGACTGCACGCCCTCGCCGGCGGCCCGCCATTGCGCCCGGGGATGGTGCGGGTCAAGGATGGCGGCGTGGCGATTGCCGTGGAGGTTTGGGAGTTGCCGAGCAGCGAATTGGGCTCGTTTCTCACCGGGATTCCGGCGCCGCTGGGACTGGGCAAGGTGCAACTGGCGGATGGGCGCTGGGAGAGCGGGTTTATCTGTGAGCCGTATGGGTTGGAGGGTGCGGTGGATATCAGTCATTTGGGGGGATGGCGGGCGTATCTGGCATCCCGGGGCTGATCCGAAAGCTCGCCCTCACCCTGGCCCTCTCTCCAGGGAGAGGGCCAGGGTGAGGCGATTGTCCATCGGTTGCCATTGGCTGATACCGAGTCGATCACAGATTTTCCATCACCCACAATCCAGCTCCCTCTCCCCTGGGAGAGGGCTGGGGTGAGGGGCTGCGATTTCCCTGACACACCGCTACGTCATATCCCCCGCCATTTCAGGCACAAATCCCGCAGTGTTTTCCCGACCATCCCACTAGAATGCATCCCATCGGGCCACTGCCAACGGATCTGCCATGCCGCTTCGTTCTCCCTTGTACTCGCAACGCTCACTGGTGCTTACCCTGGTCGCCCTGCTCGGCGCCGGGTTTCTCGCCACCTCGCTGTTGAGCTATTTCGCCTCCCGCGAGTCGATCCGCGACAACATCGTCAACACTGAACTGCCACTGACCTCCGACACGGTCTATTCGGAAATCCAGAAAGACCTGGTCCGGCCGATCCTGATTTCCTCGATGATGTCCCGCGATACATTCATGCGCGACTGGGTGGTCAACGGCGAGCAGAATCCCGAGCAGATGACCCGCTATCTCGACGAGGTCATGACCCATTACGGCGCCTACACGGCGTTCTTCGTTTCCAATGCCACGCTCACCTACTACCACGCCAAAGGTGTGCTCAAGCAGGTCAAAGTCGACGAGCCGCGCGACACCTGGTACTTCCGCGTGCGCGACATGCAGGACCCGTACGAGATCAACGTCGACCCGGATCTGGCCAACAAGGACAACCTGACGTTCTTCATCAACTACAAGGTCTACGACTACCACAACCGCTTCATCGGTGCTGCGGGCGTGGGCCTCACCGTGGACGCGGTGATCAAGCTGATCGACAAGTATCAACAGCGCTATCAACGCAGCGTGTACTTCGTCGACACCTTCGGCCGCCTCGTATTGACCGGTGCCGAGGGTGGCCCGGAAGGCGCGCACATCGGCCAGAGTCTTGGCGAACTGGAGAGCATGAAAAGTCTGGTCAGCCAGTTGCCCAAGCCGCACAGCGGCAGCTACGAATATTCCACCCACGGCCAGGGGCATTTTCTCAACGTGCGGTTTATCCCCGAGTTGAACTGGTACCTGTTCGTCGATAAACGCGAGGACGGCGCGCTGAGCGAGATCCGCCAGTCGCTGTATCTCAATCTGCTGATTTGCCTGCTGGTGACGTTGATCGTGCTGGCCTTGCTCAATCGAGTGATCAAGCGCTTCCAGGCGAAGATTCAGGCGCACGCCACCCTCGACAGTCTCACCGAACTGCCGAACCGACGCGGCTTCGACATCCTCGCCGCGCAAGCGCTGCACGAGGCCCAACGGGAAACCAAGCCGCTGACCGCGTTGTTGCTCGACCTCGACCACTTCAAAGCCTTGAACGACACCTACGGCCACATGGCTGGCGATCAGGTGTTGATCGGTTTCGCCCGCGACCTGCAAAGTTGCCTGCGTCACGCCGATATCGTCTGCCGCTGGGGCGGTGAAGAGTTCATCGTTCTGTTGAAAGACACCGACGGTGAGACCGGGCAGAAAATTGCCGAGAAGATCCGCCAGCACGTCGAACAACACAAATATGCCTACGATGGCCACAGCCTGCATCTGACCGTGAGCATCGGCGCCACCACCGTGCAACGCGATGACACCTTGCACACTCTGCTGTCCCGGGCCGATCATGCGATGTACCGCGCCAAGCAAACCGGGCGCAACCGCACCTGCATGGAAATGCCGCACTCGACCTATGCCTGATAACGACGTCAAACCCGACCACTGCCCGGCCTGCGGTGCGCGCAACGACTGCAGCCTCGCCGACCCGCGCACCGCCGACCGCGAATGCTGGTGCTATGGCGTGACCATCGACCCGGCAGTGCTCGAAGCGCTGCCGGCCGAACTGCGCAATCAAGCCTGCCTGTGCCCGCGCTGCGCACAGGTCGAAGCGCAACTGCAAGCAGGCCGGCGGCCGATCCCGTAAGATGCGCGGCCCTTCGTCCGTTGAATCCTGACCATGCGCGTCGACCGCTTCCTCAGCAATCTGCCCCGCTACAACCGTCAGCAGGTTCGCCTGTTGCTGGTGGAAAAGCGCGTGCGGATTGACGGAAAAGTCGTCAGCGACCCGCACAGTGAGGTGCTGGAATTCAGTCGGGTCGAAGTCGACGATGAGGTGCTGCAGAGCGGCAAACCGGCGCGCTATTTCATGCTGCACAAACCCCCGGGCTGCGTCAGTGCCACCCGCGATCCGCAGCATGCGACCGTGCTCGACCTGCTCGATGAACCGCACAAGGACGATCTGCACATCGCCGGACGTCTGGATTTCAATACCACCGGGCTGATGCTGATCACCAATGACGGCGCCTGGTCGCGGCGCCTGACGCAGCCGCAAACCAAACTGGCGAAGGTCTATTACGTCGAAACCGAACAGCACATCGACCCGAGCTACGCGCTTAAATTTGCCGAGGGCATCTACTTCGCTTTCGAAGATCTGACCACGCAACCGGCGCAGCTTGAGCTGCTCGGCCCACGCTCGGCGCGACTGAGCATCGTTGAAGGCCGCTACCATCAGGTCAAGCGCATGTTTGGTTTCTTCAACAACAAAGTCCTGCGCCTGCACCGCGAATCCATCGGCGAACTGACCCTCGATCACGCGCTAAAACCGGGCGAGTACCGCGCTTTGCGCACCGAAGAGATTCATTTGTTCTAAGCCGGCGACCGCTCAGCCGAAGTTGTCGAACAATTCGCCGACGGCACTTGCGTGATCCTGAGTCCCCTGCTTGAATCAGGACGTCGGCCGAAATGTGACCGATGAGTCACCACATACTTCCAAGAAACTTTTTGTCGGTCGTCTGCCCTCAAGGGCTGCGCCTCAGCCGGCAATCTGCCCGCCAATAACAACACCCGTCGACCTGCCGTACCGGATCGACATGGGCCAGCAAATTTCAGGCGTATGCCTACCTGTCACAAAGCTCGTGCAATCTCGATTGCGCGCATACCCGCTTGCTTGCCAGGAGTCTTATGACATGAGGCCAGAAATCGCTGTGCTGGATATACAGGGTCAGTATCGGGTTTACACGGAGTTCTATCGCGCAGACGCCGCAGAAAAGACCATCATTCTGGTCAACGGCTCGATGGCCACGACTGCGTCGTTTGCACAGACCGTGAAAAACCTGCACCCGCAATTCAACGTGGTCTGCTATGACCAGCCCTACGCGGGCCGCTCAAAAGCCCACAACCGGCATGAGAAACATCTGACGAAGGAAGTCGAAGGGCAGATTTTGCTGGAGCTGATCGATCACTTCGCCGCCGAACACGTGCTGTCGTTCTCCTGGGGCGGCGCCGCCACTCTGGTCGCCCTCGCCCAGCAGCCCCGGCGCATCGAAAAAGCCGTGATCAGCTCGTTCTCACCGGTGATCAATGCGCACATGCTCGATTATCTCGAGCGTGGTGTCGATTACCTCGGCAGCCGCGACGGCGACCGGGTCGGCCATCTGGTCAACAACACCATCGGCAAACACCTGCCGTCGCTGTTCAAGCGCTTCAACTATCGCCATGTCAGCAGCCTCGCCGAGCATGAGTACGGACAGATGCACTTTCACATCAACGACGTGCTGCACAGCGATCGCCAGTGCTATCTGAATGCGGCGAAAAAGATCAGCGTGCCGGTGCTGTTCCTGAATGGCGAATGGGACGAATACACCGCTGCTGAAGACGCACGCCTGTTTGGCAATCACGTAGCGCACAGCAGCTTCACCACCCTGCAAGCCACCGGGCACTTCCTCGACATGGAGCACAAAGCCGCCTGCCGCGACAGCCAGAACGCTCTGCTGGGCTTTCTGAAACCTGCGCCGCAAGCCAGCCGAACGCGCTACTCGTTTGTGCAGGATCACCATGCCCTGGCCATTTGAAACAGCGTCATCGCGGGCAAGGCTGCAAGCTTGAAGTGCCTGTTGCACCGGCGCAGCCCTTGCTCGCGATCGACCGATTTCTGCGCGGCAAAGCCCTCGCAGAGAAAAAGAAAACTTCAAATCCGTGGCCGAGTCTGGTACAAAGTCAGCCGCTCTGAGCGGGTATAGTTTAGTGGTAGAACGAAAGCTTCCCAAGCTTTAGATGAGGGTTCGATTCCCTCTACCCGCTCCACCGAATATTGATCTCGCGTTGTGTTGTCCGACGAGGGATGCAGGAATAGAAAAAGCCGGCCTTGATCAGACTGTGTGAAAACGCACTGATGGTGGTTCCAGCAAACGCCCCGACTTGT
>NZ_RCNZ01000121.1:0-19088 GCF_004307525.1 Pseudomonas sp. Sample_21
ATACGGAGCATTTTCTTTGAGCGCTGCGCAGATTGCTAGGTTTTCACACAGTCTGTTGATGGCCGGTTTTTTTGTGTCTGGAAGTTGGTGAAAGACAATTTCCAAGGAAAAGCCTTCAGCTCCAAAAAGAACCCCAGCGACTCTGAAAATCATCCAGAGAAGGATCGCTACCAACGTCGCCCTCCTTCGTTGAAACGACGGGTAAGCTCGCTCTATCAGTCGCAATGACTGGCTGAGCGATCTGCTTTCATTTTGCGGCGTAAATGTCACCGCAAAACACTGCAACACAACCATCGTTCCTCCAAACACGCGCGGCCTAGACTGGGTTGACCACCTCGCCGGACGCCACAATGGCTGAACGGTAGCAAGTCTATTGATCTGTAGAATTCAGTAGGTATAGTAACCACCAAGCACACCACAGGGAGGTGTTGTGAACAGCCGTTTTTTAATCGGACAACTCGTCGCGGACGGTTGGTTTCTGGTACGTATTCGGGGCAGTCATCATCACTTCAAACATCCAACCAAACCAGGATTGGTAACAGTGCCGCATCCAAAAAAGGATCTGCTCAAAAAAACGGCCATCAGTATTTTGCAACAGGCCATGCTCTGAATCCGTTCTCAGCGTTGCCTTGGAGGATCACGAACATGCTTTACCCGATTGCGATTTCAATAGGCGACGAGGAACACGCTTGGGGAGTTGAAGTGCCGGACATTCCTGGCTGCTTTTCTGCCGGCGACGACCTTGATGACGCTGTCGCCATGGCGCGCGAGGCGATCGAAGGTCATTTCGAAATTCTGGCAGACGACGGTGCGCCGATTCCATCGGCCAGCAAATTGAGCCTGCATGTCGCCAATCCGCAGTACGCCGGATGTGCGTGGGCGGTAGTGGATATCGACGTGGTCAAATACCTGGGCAAAGCACAGAAGCTCAACATCACTCTGCCGGGGCACTTGCTCAATCGCATTGATGAGTACGTGTTACATCATCCTGAGGAGAAAAGCCGATCGGGGTTTCTGGCTTCGGCGGCGTTGAAGGTCTTGCAGCAGGGTTAAAAAATTCTTACTGCCCAACCGGCTCTCAGTCGCCGGTTTTTTCATGTCTGACGTTTGGGGAAATTCTCGCTCTGCTGATTGAAAAGTATGAGGAGCAGCATTTTCCGATGCCGCCCTCTGATCCCATTGAAGCCATCAAATTCCGTATGGATCAGCAAGGCTTGACGCCGCGGGATCTCGAGTCCTTTATTGGCACCAGTGGCCATGTTTCGGAAGTATTGAACCGCAAGCGCAAGCTGAGTCTGGCAATGATCAAACGTCTGCACGATGGCTTGCGTATTCCTTAGCAGACCGGTAGGAAGTCCAAAACCCGGCGCACCCGAGGGTGCCATGCGCACAGCCACCATCAAGTGCAGGCGAAGCCTGACTGGAAGGTACATGTGCAACCGTTGGTCAATCCTGGCCGGGCTGCTAAACCCGATCACTGGAAATCAGTGACGCGAACCAAGTTACCGACCGCCCGCCAGCCGCACAAGCAGGCGGATTCTGGCGTACCGGTAGGCAGCGGCGCAAGGATTTGTAGGCATCGGGACGTAACGCGATTCGACTTTAAACAGCCATGGCGCACCACGTGTAAAAGCCTGGAAAACAGAAGGAAATTTCCGACGAGTTCAGGGTGAACGAGTTGAAAGGATGCCAGAGGACGATGATGGTGGCGGTGCAGCGGTGATCGGATTTGCATGCGCCAAGAGGCCCCTCACCCTAGCCCTCTCCCGAGGGAGAGGGAACCGACCGGATTGCTTTCAAGGGATGCGCCGACCTGAGATAACGTGGCGAACTCCAGAAAGTTAGAGGCGTGATTCAGCGAGTCGCAACAATAAACAAACGTGGAAACGGCAACAGCACCGAGCCGTCAGCCAAGGCCGGATAAGCCTTGGCAACCTCCGCCAGATACCGCTGCAGATACTGCGCCCGTTCCTCCTCGGTCAATGGGCTCAGGAATGGAATCAACCCGCTGCCCTTGAACCACTCCACCACCCCCGCCGCACCATCACGAAGTTGGTGATGATAGGTGGTGCGCCACACATCGACCCGCGCGCAGTGCGGGCGCAGCATTGAAAAATACCCACTGGCACTGGCCATGTCGGTACGCTGCCCCGCAGCGTCTGCCAGCTTGCTCGCCCACGGCCCATTGGCGGCGACTTCACGCATCAAGCGGTGGGACGGTTCGTTGAGGTTGTCCGGCATCTGGATCGCCAGGCTGCCACCATCTGAAAGCTTGCTCGCCAAGGCTGGCAGCAACGAAGCGTGATCAGGCACCCATTGCAACACTGCATTGGCGAAGACCACATCGAACGGGCCTTCATCGGTCCACTTGTCGATCTCGGCCACCTCGAACTGCACATCGGGCAAGCGCTTGCGCGCGGCGGCGATCATGTCCGCCGAACTGTCCAGGCCACTGACCCGGGCCTCGGGAAAACGCTGCACCAGCAACTCGGTGGAATTGCCCGGCCCGCAACCGATATCCACCACCGCCCGGGCGTGCGCCGTGGGTATCGCCGCCAACAGATCACGGGCCGGGCGGGTGCGTTCATCTTCGAAAGCGACGTATTGCTGGGCAGACCAACTCATTGCGTTCTCCTGTTGGGGTTTTCTGTCGACTGTCGACACGATACCGCGATCTACGCCGTACGCCTTCCCTACCAAAGTCCTGCACCGAAACTTGTAAACAGAATTTTCAGCGCAACGCCGATGTCTGAATTTCAAGCTCCCAAAACAAGGACTCCCATCATGAAATTCGCAAAAATTGCCCAAAAACTTGCCCTGTGGGCCGGTAGCCCGAAGACGTTCATGGGGGCGTTGATCCTGATCGGGTTGTGGGGGTTGAGCGGGCCGATTTTTGGTTACAACGACACTTGGCAACTGATCATCAATACTTCGACGACGATCATCACGTTCCTGATGGTGTTCCTGATTCAGAACACGCAGAACCGCGACACCGACATTCTGCACTTGAAACTCGATGAGCTGCTGCGGGTGAACAAGGAAGCGCAGAACGCGATGCTCGGGCTGGAGGCGCTGGATCTGAAGCAGCTCGAAGCGCTGCGCCGGCATTATCGCGCGCTGGGTGAGAATCAGGTGTTTGATCTTGAGGGGCTGGGCGACAAGAGCAAGCCAAAGCAGGATTTGAATGAGTGCTGAGCAAGTAAACACACCCTGTGGGAGCGAGCCTGCTCGCGAAGAGGGAGGGTCAGTCAAAACATCATTGACTGACACACCGCTTTCGCGAGCAGGCTCGCTCCCACAGGGCAAGCATCGCTTTTCAACTCAAGATTTCGTTCGCGCTGAACAATACGGCGAAGTTAGCGACTGGCCTGCAACGCGCGGGCCTTCTCCAGATGGCTTTGCAGTTTCGGCAAAGTCTCATCGGCGAACGCTTTAATTTCCGGCACGTCGGTGGTCTGTGCCTGTTGCTCGATCTGGGTGATGGCCTCTTCAGTCGCCTTGACCTGACTGGCAGCGTAAGCCTGATCGAAGGTCGCGCCATCCTTTACTTCTGGCATCAACTCTTTGGCCTTGTCGGCGAGTTCTTCGCGAGGTGCGACCGGCAGGTCGAGCTTCTTGGCGATTTTCGCCAAATGCTGGTTGGCCGTGGTGCGGTCGTTGATGACGACAATGGTGTAATCCTTGACCTCTTTGGATTCGGTCTTGCCGTGGGCCAGACGGCTGGCTTCGATGTCGGCCATGCCTTTGGCGGAGGCATCGTTGATGAATTCGGCAGGCGACTGGGCGAACGCAGTGCTGGCGCACAGGCCCAGCAGAGTCGCAAAACTGGCATTACGTAAACGGGTGGCCATCCGGCTCATGGTCGCGCCCTCCTTCGTTGAAAATTCAAGCGGGCCGTGATTCGCCCGCTGCTCAAATAGTCGCGGCGGACAATTGTCCGCCTCAGTTAAGAAGGCTTTGGCGTTCAAAGGTTTAGAAAATCTGCCGAGGCCGCGACGAACGGTGCGCTCGCTTCAGATGCCCAAGGCCCGATGATTCAGGCGTTTGGCCGCATACATGGCTTGATCGGCATGCCGAAACAGTTGCTGTTCTTCTTCACCGTGTTCAGGGAAACGCGCCACGCCGATGCTCGGTTCGATACGCAGGTCATGGCCGTCGAGGCGCATGGGCTGCGCCAGCACCAAGCGGATTTTTCCGGCGACGCTGTCGGCATCTTCGGCGGCATGCACGCTATGCAACAGCACGACAAATTCATCGCCACCGATACGCGCCACGGTGTCGGTTTCACGCACGCAGCCTTTCAGCCGATTGGCCACGGTTTGCAGGAGCATGTCACCGACGGCATGGCCATGGGTGTCGTTGACCTGTTTGAAGCGATCCAGATCGACATACAGCAGCGCCATGTGTCCGTGCACGGTTCGCGCATGGGCCAGCGCAGCCCTGAGCCGGTCACGCAGCAGTTCGCGGTTGGGCAGTTGCGTCAGTTGATCGTATTGCGCCATGCGCTTGAGCCGCGCATGCAGTTGCTGTCGTTCGATGGCCGTGGCGACTTGTGCGCAGACGTATTGCAGCAGTTCCTTGTCCTGCTCGGTGTAGCGTTCGCCGCCAGCGAGGCTTTTGACGATCAAGGCGCCGATGGTGCCGTTTTTTGAGCTCAGCGGTACGCCGAGCCAGCAAGGCGCGTTCTGCTCCGCCACCAGCGCAGCGAAGTCGGGCGTGGCATCGGCGCTGTCCGGGGTCAGCAACATTGGCTGGCCGCTGCGGATCACTTGCGCGCAAAGCCGTCCGATGACCGTGCCGGGCTGCTCGGGCTGCAATTCGTGATCGTCGACGTGATAGGGAAAACTCAGCTGCGCGCAGTGTTCGTCATACAGCGCCACGGAAAAATTCAGCGCCGGCAGCCATTCGCCAATGAGCAAATGGACCCTTTTGAACAGCGCCAGCAAATCTTCCGCCGCATGCGCCGCCTCGGAAATTGCGTACAACGCCGCTTGCCGCGACTCGGCCTGCTTGCGCTCGGTGATATCGCGGGCGACGGCGATGCGCAGTTGGTCGACCTCCGACCAGCGCGCCGACCAGGAAATATGCGCGACGCTGCCGTCCTTGCGCAGGTAGCGGTTCTCGAAATTGTGCTTCGGGTCGCCGCCCATGATTTCGCCTGCGGCCGCGAGGGTGCGCTGGCGATCGGCCGGGTGCACCAGCTCGATCATCGAGCGGCCGATCAGCTCGTCAGGCGTGTAGCCGAAAATCCGCTCGCAGGCAGCGCTGACAAAAACGAAACGGCCCTGTTTGTCGACCGCGCAAACGGCGTCCAGCAACAGGTCCATGTAGCTCGCCAGCGGCGCAGGGTTAGGGCTTTGCATGGTTCTACGGGATGTCCGCACAGTGCAGCGATTTCAATCGTCCATGATCGTGATTGCGCGTCCCTGCCCATTTCATCAAGTCTTGTTCGGCAGCAGCCCCGGCAGCGCGTGCATCAACGCATTGATGGCGAAGCCGATAAACATCACGCCGCATAAACGGGTGATGAGCAGCTCATGCCGCTGATACACCATGCGCACTCGCTGTGCGCCGACCACGCCGATGAGGATAGCGTAAGCCAGCGCACCGCCGATAAAGCTCAGGGCGATCAGCGCCGGCAGCATCGACCAGTTAAGCAGTTCGGCGCGGCTCGACAGCAGCGCCGTAAAGGTCGCCACCGCCACCGGATAGGCCTTGGGATTGGTCAGGCCGAAGACGATGCCGTGCCAGAACGGCTGCCGCGCCGCGCCTTGCGCCTCGTCGCCGCTACGGCGTTGGGCACGCACCGCACGCCAGCCGAGCCAGAACAGGTACACCGCGCTGAGCACGCCGAGCACATCGAACGCGGTGCTGCCGATTTCCCGCGCACCGACAATCGCCACTAGCGCGGTGCTGCACCAGATCACATCGCCGAGCAGATGCCCACACAGAAACCCCGCCCCGGCCCGCCGGCCATGGGCCGCGCCAATCCCGAACACCGCCAGCACGCCCGGCCCGGGCGTGATCCCGTAGATGAAACCCGAAGCCAGAACGGCCAACAGCAATGATGGAGTCATGAGAAACCTGCAAGCGCCAGAACACGTGGCGCAGAGTCTATATCAACAAGATTGAAGCGGATCAGGGTTCGTCGCGGAAACGCATGCCGGGGTACGGTTTCTGCCGACACGCAGCGAGCCGCGACTGCAAATCGCCGACGTGGACCTTCAGCTTGTGCCCGTCGGGATCGAGGAAGTAGAACGACGCGCCTTCAATAGCCTCTCAGATTTTCGGGAACGAAATATTGCTGTCCGTCATAGCGCAACGTGTTCAGCACCGGCTTTTCGTGAGTGGTCTTCGACTCGCAGGTGCCGGGTGGCCCCTCACCGACCAGGCCCGTGGTGACTGAGCGGACAATGATATCTGCGTAACCATGGGAACTGGTTTTGCCCATCTCAAGCGTACGCACCGTCTCCGAGCGCTCTCCGGCGCAATTGCCATCCCATTCGCCACTGAAGCTGTAGACGATCAAGCGATCCAGCACCGGGCGCAGTTTGTCGCCTTCTTTCACATAAAGCGAAAGCAAGATTTCATCCAGCGGATTAACGCGTGACGAGCCTTTGAAATGAGCGCGAACGCCGAAGGCACGGAGGTCGGGCGTGAGTTTATAACGCGCCGTATCCAGCTCCAGACTCTCCAGCGCGATGGCATCGGAGAGAAACGCCGACTGCTGATGATAGGTCGCCAGCGGCTTGGGGCTGCCAGCGGTAGTGACGGCCAGAGCCAGATCGTATGAACCCACCCTGCCGTCCTGGCCATAGACCGGATCGGGCACGAACGTCGATAGCGCGGTAATCGTCAGCGACGGATAAGCCGGCCAGTCCTTGCACAAAGAAAAGTCCGCTTCGCCACTGACCGCAGGCGGCGTGCAATCGGCCCACGCCTGCCCAGCCACCAACCACCCGCAGAGCGCCGCAGCGCTGATCCATATGGACTTCATTGTCACTTCCCGCTCCTTGAAGATATTTCCAGGCGCGCACTATCCCTTTCTGCATCGGAGGATTCAACAGATCTGGCCAGCGAATCTTCTCATGTGTCTGAAGTCGGAATTCGCGAGCAGGCTCGCTCCCGCAGGAAAGCCGCATTCCAAAGTGGGAGCGAGCCTGCTATCGCCGACGCAGCAAATCTCAATACTTGTCCAGCGTGCGCAACTTCTGCGGCAAGCCCCACAGCAGCAGCGCTGCGGCGATCAGCGCGGCGACGCCGATGACGTACAGCGCCGGGGTGGTGCTGCCGGTGAGGTCCTTGATGCGTCCGACCATGACCGGGCTGACAATCCCACCGAACTGCCCCAGGGTATTGATCACCGCGATCCCGCCTGCCGCGCCGGCACCGGCGCCCGCCAGCAGTTTCGGTGGCAGGGTCCAGAAGCTCGGAATCGAAGCGATGATGCCGGCGCCAAGCAGGCCGAGCGCGACGATCAGGAAGGTCGTGTGGCTGGCAAAGATTCCCGCGCTGAAAAAGCCGATCGCGCCGACGATCACCAGCCCGGCGACAAACTTGCGCCGTTCACCGGTGGCGTCTGACAAGCGCCCGATCACGACCATGCTGATCGCCCCGCAGATATACGGAATGGCGGTCAGCAGGCCGATCATCACCGGGCTTTCGGTGCCGGCGCTGCGGATCAATTGCGGTGCCCAGAAATTCAACCCGTAGGACGCGACCTGAATCAGGAAGTAGATCAAACCCAACGTCAGGAATCCGGGGATTTTCAGCGCCGCGAGCAATGAGCCGCCGCTCTTGTGTGGCTCGTGATGGGCGATGCGACTGGAGAGCAATTTCTTCTCGTCAGCCGTCAGCCAGTGCGCATCCTCGATGCGGTCCTTGAGCTGGGTCAGCACCAAGAAACCGAGGGCGATGCACGGCACGCCTCCGAGCAGGAACAACCAGTGCCAGCCGCGCATCTGCAACACGCCATCGAGGTGTTGCAACACAAGGCCCGAGAACGGCGCGCCGACCAGCCCGGCAAACGCCGAGGCAAGGAACAGCATCGAGGTGATGCGGCCACGGAAGTGCTGCGGAAACCACAGGGTCAGGTAATACAGCACGCCCGGAGCAAACCCGGCTTCCATCGCGCCGATCACGAAGCGCAGCGCATAGAACTGCCATTCGCTGTTGACGAAGACCATCGCCGCCGTCGCCACGCCCCAGGACATCATGATCCGAGCAATCCAGCGCCGTGCGCCGACCTTGTACAGCATCATGTTGCTCGGCACTTCGAACAGCACGTAACCGACCACGAACAGCCCGGCGCCCAAGCCATACGCGGTGTCGCTCAGGCTCAGGTCCGTCTGCAGCTGGAAT
The DNA here is from genome assembly GCF_004307525.1 of Pseudomonas sp. Sample_21. NCBI lineage: Bacteria > Pseudomonadati > Pseudomonadota > Gammaproteobacteria > Pseudomonadales > Pseudomonadaceae > Pseudomonas > Pseudomonas sp. Sample_21. The sequence continues at coordinate 8,362 of NZ_RCNZ01000121.1, forward strand.
TTGGCGAAGCTGATGTTGATGCGATCGAAGAAGGCGAACAGGTAGCAGACCATGATCAGCGGCATCAGGCGCCAGGCGACTTTGCTGACCAGGGCTTTTTCGGCGTCGTGATCGACGGACGGATTCACGCCCGCCTCCATTACGTTGAGGCTCATAGATTTTCTCCAGGCGGACTGCCGATGGGCGTCCGATTGTTTTTGTTGTCTGGTTACTGCTGAATGCTTTTGAACTGTGGGAGCGAGCCTGCTCGCGAATGCGCCAGATCAGTCGATACCGATGTTGAATGACACACCGCGTTCGCGAGCAGGCTCGCTCCCACAAGGGTTTTGTATCTTCAGATGGGCATCGGATGCAGATCGCAATTGCGCCCGGCCTTGACAAGTTGGCCGGGGACATCGTGGCCCAACAGCGCCGGCAAGCCGCGCGAAAGTTTCAGCAGCAGCGGCAAATCGATGCCCGTGGGAATGCCGACTTCATCGCACAGATTGACCAGATCTTCGCTGCAGATATTGCCCGACGCGCCCGGTGCGAACGGGCAGCCACCGAGGCCACCCAGCGCCGCATCGAAGCGCCGCGCGCCGGCCTCGTAAGCGGCCAGCACATTGCACAGGCCAAGGCCGCGGGTGTTGTGGAAATGCAAAGTCAGGTCAGCCGGCGAAACCCGTTGCAAAACGCGCCGCACCAAGCGATCGACCTGACGCGGATTGGCCATGCCGGTGGTGTCGGCGAGGCTGATGCCCTGAATGCCGAGTTCCTGATAGGCGTCAACGATCTGCAGCACACGATCCTCATCGATCCGGCCTTCGAACGGACAACCGAACGTGGTGGCGATGCTGCCGTTGAGGCGCACACCTGAGCCGCTGACAAACGCAACAATGTCAGCGAATGCCGCCAGCGACTCTTCGCAACGCATGCGCATGTTGGCGAGGTTGTGGGTCTGGCTGGCGGACATCACCAGGTTCAACTCATCGGCATTCGCCGCCAGTGCCCGTTGTGCGCCTCTCAGATTAGGGATCAACGCGACATAAATTACCCCTGGCTGGCGCTGAATGCCGTTGAACACTTGCTCGCCGTCACGCAGGGCCGGAATGGCTTTGGGCGAGACGAACGAGCCGGCCTCGATGCGGCTGAATCCGGCCTGTGACAACTGATTGATCAGAGCGATCTTGTCAGCGGTTTCCACCCACGTCGGCTCGATCTGCAAACCGTCGCGGGGTGAGACTTCCTGGATGATCAGGGTTTGCGAATAGTCAGTGATCATTGCACCACCCCTTGGTTTTTCAGGCGTTCGATGTCGAGTTCAGTCAGGCCAAGATTGGCGAGAATAGCGTCGGTGTGCTGGCCCAGTTTCGGCCCGGACCAGTTCACTCCGCCGGGGGTCTCCGAGAGTTTGGGGACAATGCCGGGCATCTTCACCGTTGCGCCACCGGGCAACTCGGCATCGAGCAGCATGTCCCGCGCCTGATAGTGCGGATCGGCGACGATGTCAGCCACCGAGTAGATGCGCCCGGCCGGCACTTCGGCAGCTTCGAGAGCAGCCAGTACCTCGTCGATCGGCAGGCTGCTGGTCCAGTGTGTGATGGCCGCATCGAGCAAACCGCTCTGCGCCGCGCGGCCGTCGTTGTGGGCGAACTCTTCTGCCTCGGCCAGATCAGCACGGCCGATGGTGTGCATCAGACGCTTGTAGATCGGGTCGCTATTGCCGGCAATCACCACGTAGGCGCCGTCGGCCGTGAGGTAGGTATTGGAGGGCGCGATACCCGGCAGGGCACCGCCGCTGCGTTCGCGGACATGGCCAAGCATGTCGTATTCCGGGACCAGACTTTCCATGACGTTGAACACGCTTTCGGCCAGCGACACATCGACGATCTGTCCACCGCCCTGCCCGGTCTTGACCCGCAACAGCGACATCAGCGCACCAATAACCGCGTGCAACGAGGCCAGCGAATCGCCGAGGCTGACGCCGACTCGCGCCGGTGGCGAATCGGGATTGCCGGTGGTGTAGCGGATGCCGCCCATGGCCTCGCCAATCGCACCGAAACCGGGCCGGTCACGGTAAGGGCCGGTCTGGCCGTAGCCGGAGATACGCACCAGGGTCAGGTTCGGATTCAGCGCATGTAGCACGTCCCAACCCAGACCGAGTTTTTCCAGCGCACCGGGGCGCAGGTTTTCAATGATCACGTCGGCGTCGCCGGCCAGTTGCTTGACCAGTTCGATGCCTTCAGCGGATTTCAGATTGAGCGCCAGGGATTTCTTGTTGCGCGATTGCAGGTACCACCACAGCGATGTGCCTTCGTGCAGCTTGCGCCATTTGCGCAGCGGGTCGCCCTGACCCATGGCTTCGATCTTGATCACCTCGGCGCCGAACTCGGCAAGCATGCGCGCGGCAAACGGCGCGGCGATCAGGGTGCCGATCTCGATCACTTTGATTGCACTCAAAGGGGCAGTCATCGCGGGTACCTCTTGTTCTTGGAATATGTCGCCAAGGCTAGAGGAACGATGATCGGAGAATCCAGCCGTCTCTCGGCAATGGGCGTTCGCGAAATGCGAATGCTTCAGCGATGTGGTGAATTCGAAGCCGCTTTCGCGGGCAGGCCCGCTCCCACAGGGTTCAAAGTCAGCCGCACAATTTGCATACACGCTGGAAACTGTGGGAGCGGGCTTGCCCGCGAAGAGGCCGGCCCATTCAATAGAGATTCAGGCGCCCTGCCCGCGCAAATGCTCAAACAACATCCGGCTCACCGGCGACAATCCCGCCTCATCGCGCACCACCACAATCAGCGCGCGATCGGACCAGTTGTCGGTCAGCGGCACCGCACGCAAGCCCAGTGCCTGACCAAACAACTCATAGGCTCGCTGCGGCAGAATGCCGATGCCCATGTTCGCCTGGACCATCCGGCACACCGCATCGAATCCCGGCACATGAATTCGGATGCGCAGGACTTTGCCCGCCTGCCGCGCCGCCGCATGGGTACGCATGTTGATCGAACTGGCTGCGTGCAAGCCGACGTAATCGCTGTCGAGAGTTTCATCGAAAGTCACCGATGCGCGCGTAGCCAACGGATGCTCCGGGAGCATCACCACCACCAGTTTGTCCTGGCGGTACAACACGCTGTGCAGGCCTTTGGTGTCGCTGTCGTCGGAGCAGATGCCGAGGTCGGCGACGCCATCGAGCACGCCCTGAATCACCCCGGCGCTGGGGCGTTCTTCAAGGTCGGTCTTGACCTGCGGATGCCGCGCGGAGAAGTCGCGCAAGTCTTCGGGCAGGAACTGAATGATCGCCGAAAGATTGGCCAGCATGCGCACGTAACCCCGCACACCATGGCTGTGCTCACCCAGCTCCAGGCCCATCTTTTCCACATTGAAGAGCATCTGCCGGGCGTGGTGCAGCAGGGTTTCACCGGCCGGCGTGAGGATCATGCCTTTGGCCTGACGCACGAACAAAGCGATGCCCAGCGCCTCCTCCAACTCCATCAGGCGCTTGCTCGCCGCCGACACCGCGATGGCCTCGCGCGCAGCCGCACGGGTCAACGTGCCTTCCTCGTGGACGGCGACGAACAGTTGCAGAGTGATCAGGTCGAGACGGCGGATCAGGCTTTTTTGCAGCATGGTGGGCTCGAAGGCAGGGTTCATCCGAGCCGGCAGGATAGCCCGGTTTTACCGCTGACTGCTCAGTTGCTCATGCTGGCGCGCTGTTTTGTGACAGGCGCGGTCAGCAAGCGAACCAGCTGCGCGCTGTCGTCCCTGCGACCTAAGACCAGGATCGAAGAGCCTTGCAGGCAGGCATCGATGGCTGGCCATGAAATGTCCTTCGCGCCCTCGTCATCAAACGAATCATCCACTGCGCCATCGACCAGAAAGCCTGCCGTCAACAAGCCTCGTGCGCTGCCCGAGGTCTGTCCGACCGCCACAATACGTTTGCCAGCGATGTCATCCAGCGCAAACCCTGCTTGCCAACCTCTCAGGTCGAGTTCATGCGCCGTCGGGCTGAGGACAGGGTTGTTGAACGCGTTATCCATTTGGCCAGCGTAGGTAATACCACTGATGAATCCATGTTGCAGTTTCGTGTCTTGCGTTGACTCGACCGCCGCACCGAGCAAAAGCAGGCGCTGCGTCGTTTGCACAGCGATGTTGGTCACGTGGCTTTCGAGCGTCTTGCCATCCCGTTTAATGTTCAACAGCAACATGCCCTGATCGCCGAACGCTTGTGCAACTTTCCCGTTGTGGTCGAACGCCATGACCAATCCCTGATTGGTTACTTCCGTTTTGCCATGCAGCAGGATCTTCCCATCGTCGAGCTGGATGATCCCGGACAGCGAAATGGCCACGCCTGGCAGCGACAGGGGCAGCCAACCGTTGCTGGCGAACGATAAATCGTCCGAGCCATCGAGATTGAATCGCGTCAACAGGCCACTGCCCTTTTGCGCTGTCACAAACAGCAGCCTGTCCGGCTGCGCAAGCTGCGGATCGGATTTCGCCAGCAGCAGTTGCCCATGGGTCGCCCCAAAAAGTGCCGGAATCCGCATGGGCACAATCCGGTAGCCATTCCTGTCGCCGCCGAACTCGATATCCGGCGAACCGTCGGGCAGAAACCGCGCGATAACTTGCTGGTATTCAAGAGCCTGGTCTTTGACGACGCCAATCACACCGCACATCCAGATCCGCCCGAGCGCATCAACGATCAATGGCCCGCCTTGGGTGAGCGAGCCTGTGCCGAACTCGCCGTTGAGATATCCGCCTTCGCCGAAGCCCGGATCCGGATTGCCATCGGCATCCAGGCGCGCAAGGCCGTAGTACGAATGGCCCGATTGCTCGACGGTAGCGCTGACCATGATTTGCCCCGAAGGCGTGATCGCTACGCCTTTGGCAATGGTCTTGGCAGCTCCGGGAAATTTCAGCGCTCGCAGACCAAACAGAGCGTCCAGTTCCCCGGCTGACTGCGCGGTTGGGGGCAATGGCGCGGTGGATTCCGGCATGTTCGTATTCTCCTGTGGGATCGACATCGATCCCCTCGCTGAGAGCATTCGACCCGAAGAAGCCACGCCGGACAACTGACACAAATGACAGTTTTTTAGAAGAAAACGAAATTGATCACCGTGCAAAAAAGACTGGAGGGCTGGTAGTTCTTACAGGTTCGAATTCAGGCACGTCATGCCAACCTCAGCGTTCAAATCAGCCATGGACGAGAAGAACGATGAGCACTCGCGACGAGCATATGCCACAACCGGCCCCGGCCCCGACCATCACCTACCCCGAGGAGGCCAGCACGACGGGACCTGCGACATTGTTGCTCGGCAGCGGCATGCCCGATGCGCTTGTACAGGTCTGGAACATTGAAAACACCCAGTCGCTCGGTGCAGGGCTGGTCAGCGCAAAGGGACGATGGGCGTTCAGCATCAGCGGCGCCCAGGCTCCAGGCCAGCAGAAGATTCACGCCCACCAGACGTATGCAGGCATCACGTCTGAATGGAGTGACGAGCGCGGATATGAGGTGCGACTGCGGCCCGAAATCGACGTCCCGGGCGTCTTCGTACCGCTTGAGGGAGCGGAGGTAAATGCGCCTCTGTTGTTGTCGGGAGATGTCACACGGGCCGAGGGTTTCGTCAGTGTTTTCGATCTGGACACTGGCCTGGAGATTGCCAGGGCAGCGGTCGAAAGCGACCGGAAATGGCAAACACCGGCTGCACACTCATTGGCAGTCGGGCAGTACCGTATATCCGCCGTTCACAACATCGCCGGCCAGGTTTCAGACTGGGGCCGTGTGCGGACATTTACCGTGGTCGCAGAAGCAAGCGAAGGACTGTTCGACTTCGCTCGCCTTCGCGCCTTCATTCAAAACGCGTTGCGGAAAATTTCCTCGATCTGGCGCTGATCTGCCGCCCGTGGATTGGTCAGTCCGCACGCATCCTTCAAAGCATTGGCGGCGAGCACCGGGATATCGCTGAGTTTCGCGCCCAGCTCACGCAGTCCTCCGGGAATCTCGACGTCTTTGGCAAGGTTGCGAATGGCATTGATCGCCGCCTGCGCGCCCTCCTCTGCGCTGAAACCACGAATATCCGCGCCCATGGCGTGGGAGACGTCCCTGAGTCGGTCAGCGCAGACCAGCGCATTGAAGCTCTGCACATGCGGCAACAGCACGGCATTGCAGACGCCGTGGGGCAAGTCGTAGTAGCCGCCCAGCTGATGCGCCATGGCGTGGACAAATCCGAGCGAGGCGTTGTTGAACGCCATGCCGGCGAGGAACTGCGCGTAAGCCATGTTCTCCCGCGCCGCCAGGTCGCTGCCGTCGCGCACAGCCAGACGCAGGTTGCTGCTGATCAGGCTCATCGCTTTAAGCGCGCAAGCATCGGTGATCGGGTTGGCGGCAGTAGAGACGTAGGCTTCGATGGCGTGGGTCAGTGCATCCATGCCGGTGGCGGCGGTGAGGCCTTTGGGCATCGCGACCATCAGTTCCGGATCGTTGACTGACAGCAGGGGCGTGACGTTGCGGTCGACGATGGCCATTTTCACGTGGCGCGATTCGTCGGTGATGATGCAGAAACGGGTCATTTCGCTGGCAGTGCCGGCGGTGGTGTTGATAGCGACCAGAGGCAATTGCGGCTTGCTCGAGCGGTCGACGCCTTCGTAATCGCCAATCTGCCCGCCATTGGTTGCGCACAGGGCGATGCCCTTGGCGCAATCATGTGGCGAGCCGCCACCCAGCGACACGACGAAATCGCAACGGCTTTCCTTCAACAGCCCCAGACCCGATTCGACATTGGCCGTGGTCGGGTTCGGTCTGGCGCCATCGAAGATCACCGAATCGATGTCCTGCATCGCCAGTTTCTCGGCGATCATTGCGGCCACGCCCGCCTTGGCCAGCCCGGCGTCGGTGACAATCAGCGCCTTGCGAAAACCATAATTGCGAATCGCGACCATGGCTTCGTCGAGGCAGCCGCTGCCCATGATGTTGACCGCCGGAATGAAGAAGGTGCTGCTCATCGTGTGTCTCCTGACTGAAGCCGGATCGACTGCCTCGATTCGGCGGGTGCACACAGGATCGACCGATCGGTCACGAGCAATGTTGATCTGGCTCAATGTCCGCTCGTGATAAAGTCGCCGTCCATCTGCCCTTTGTTTTGAGACCGCCCACGCAATGACCGATTTTCTCGATGTCGACGCCACCCTCGAAAACTGGAATGCCTTGCGCGCCGCGAACGATTTTCAGGGTTTGCTGGTGGGCAATGGCGCCAGCCGCGCGGTATGGGATGACTTCGGCTACGACTCGCTGTTCGAAAACGCCCGTACGGTCGAAGAGAAACCGCTGAGCCCATCGGAACTGGCGGTGTTCGACGCGCTGCAAACCCGCAGCTTCGAACAAGTGCTGGGCGCCCTGAAAACCACCAGCCGGGTCAACAAGGCGTTGGCGGTCAGCTCGGCGGCGCCGCGCAATCGCTATTACGCAATCAAGGAAGCGCTGATCAACACCGTGCACGCGGTGCACATCCCGTGGCGGCTGGTGCAGCCTTCGACACTGACGGTGCTCAATGCTGAACTGGCGCGCTATCGCACGGTGTTCACCACCAACTACGACCTGCTTAATTACTGGGCGCTGCAACACCCCGGCGAGGCCATCGACGATCTGTTCAACGGCGCGGACGCAAGTTTCGATCTGAGCCAGAGCGCCACCGACAAACCGCGCCTGCTCTACCTGCACGGTGGTCTGCATCTGGTGCGCAATCAGGACGGCACCGCACGCAAACTGACCTCGACCGAGGGCACCCTGCTCGGCAGTTTCGCCATCAACAATACGATCAAGACGCTGGACGACGTGCCGCTGTTCGTCACCGAAGGGCCGAGCGCTGACAAGCTCAAGACCATTCGCAGCTCCGATTATCTGTCGTTCTGCTACGAGCAATTACTGGCTCATGGCGACAGCCTGTGCATCTTCGGCCATGCGCTGGGCGAGCAGGATGCGCATCTGGTGCGCGCGTTGCGCCTGGCCCGACCGAGATGCGTGGCGATCTCGATTTACCCGCGCAGCGCCGCATTCATTCAGCATCAGAAACGTCACTACGCCAAGGTGTTCGACGGTACCGGCGTTGAGTTGCGGTTCTTTGATGCCAAGAGCCACGCCCTGGGCGATCCAAAATTGTCGGTACCGGTTGAGGTTTGATATTGGCCGGGCTGACGCCTTCGCGAGCAGGCTCGCTCCCACAATGGAATGCGGTCACCTGTGGGAGCGAGCCTGCTCGCGAAGACGGCCGGTCAGCCAATACAAAAGGTGACTGGAACACCGCTTTCGCGAGCAGGCTCGCTCCCACAGGTTGATGTCGGGTTTCAGAGTACCGGCAGGGTCTTGTCCTTGATGGTTTTCGTCGGGCCGTTGGCCTTGACGCTGGCGATGCCCTTGTCACACGCGCCATCCGATGAATACGACTCGCTGCTGCCGATGATCTGGTGATTGGCCGCCTTGAGATTGAAGTACGGGTGGCCATCCTTGGTCGATTTTTTCTCGTAACGTTCGTCCAGCGGGCTGTTAGCCTGCACCGAGGCAATGCCGCCGTCGGCACCGGCGCGGGTGCTGTAGAGCTCGCTGGTCAGAATCGTTTCGGCGTTCGCTGCTTTCAACACGAACCTGAATTGGCCGTTGCTGCTTTTGCTCACTTCGTACCATCCGGACATGTCTGTTTCTCCTGGGGGCGATTGAGAGATTTCGCGCTTCAGAGTAAAGACCAGCGTCTGCGATCTGTCGCCTGCCTCGACTACAAGGTGATTTTCGTACCGAGCAGACCGAGGAAACCGGCCAGCCATTGCGGATGCGCCGGCCAGGCCGGAGCGGTGGCGAAATTTCCCTGAACATGGCCGTCGGTCACCGGTATGTCGATGTAGGTGCCGCCCGCCAACCGGACTTCCGGGGCACAGGCCGGATACGCGCTGCACTCACGCCCCTCAAGCACACCTGCCGCAGCGAGCAGTTGCGCACCATGGCAGACCGCTGCGATGGGCTTGCCGGCGTTGTCGAACGCGCGCACCAGCTCGAGGACTTTGTCGTTCAGCCGCAGGTATTCCGGCGCACGACCGCCGGGAATCAGCAGCGCGTCGTAATCGGTTTCGCTGGCCTTGGCGAAATCGAAATTGAGCGCGAACAGGTGACCGGGTTTTTCGCTGTAGGTCTGATCACCTTCAAAATCATGAATCGCCGTGCGCACGGTGCTGCCGGCGGACTTGTCCGGGCACACGGCGTGGACCGTGTGGCCGACCATCTGCAGGGCCTGGAACGGCACCATCACTTCGTAGTCTTCGACGTAATCGCCGACCAGCATCAGGATCTTTTTCGCGGCCATGGGAAAACTCCTCGGGGAAAGGTCTGGGGAGTATTCAAGGTAGACCCAAATCGCGCAGAGGGTTAACGATCGACCGCGTTAGCATTCTTCGCGAGCAGGCTCGCTTCCACAGGGTCAGGCCAGATAGCCGTCAGCGCGCAGCAGGGTTTCCAGGCAGTGTTCGCTGATGTGGTAGAACGCCTTGAGCTCTGCGATCTTCGCCAACAACTGCGTCGGATCGACCGGTTCGGCGCGTTTCACCGCGAGAATCATCTTGTTCTTGTTGGTGTGTTCCAGCGAGATGAACTCGAACACCTTGGTCTCGTAACCACAGGCTTCGAGGAACAACGCGCGCAAGCTGTCGGTGACCATTTCCGCCTGCTGGCCGAGGTGCAAGCCGTATTGCAGCATCGGCTTGAGCAGCGCCGGGCTCTGGATCTGCAGGCGGATCTGCTTGTGACAGCACGGTGAGCACATGATGATCGACGCACCCGAGCGGATGCCGGTGTGGATCGCGTAATCGGTGGCAATGTCGCAGGCATGCAGGGCGATCATCACGTCCAGTTCGCTCGGCGCCACCGTGCGCACGTCACCGCACTTGAACACCAGCCCCGGATGCTCAAGCTTGCTCGCTGCGGCGTTACACAGGTTGACCATTTCTTCGCGCAGCTCGACGCCGGTGACTTCGCCCTCGGCCTTGAGCGTATTGCGCAGGTAGTCGTGAATGGCGAACGTCAGGTAGCCCTTGCCCGAGCCGAAATCGGCGACCCGCACCGGTTTGTCCAGCGCCAGCGGCGACGAGGTCAGGGCATGGCTGAACACTTCGATGAACTTGTTGATCTGCTTCCACTTGCGCGACATCGCCGGGATCAGCTCGTGTTGCGCATTGGTCACGCCCAGATCCTTGAGGAACGGGCGGCTCAGTTCGAGAAAGCGGTTTTTCTCGCGGTTGTGCTCGGCGGACGGCGCTTCACGCAATTGCTGAGGCTTGCTCTTGAACAGCGAACTCTTGCCCTTTTTGCTGTATTCCAGCTGCGCTTCGTCGCTCAGCGCCAATAAATGCGCATTTTTGAACGAGGTCGGCAGCAGACCGGCAATCAGCGCAACGCCTTCGCTCAGCGGCAGGTTCTTGGTGATGTCGCGGGTCTTGTAGCGATAAACGAAGGAGAGACACGCCTGCGCCTTGACCGTCACCGGTTTGATGATGACCCGTTGCAGATCCGCCTCTTCACCGACGTATTTGGCCAATACCAGTTTGATGAAACCGCTGTCGTCGAGGCTGGCTTGCAGCAGCTCGATGAACTGGGCGTGGTGATCGGCGGCCGGTTTGGCGGACGGCGCGGAAGAAGCGGAAACAGACATGGACAAACGGCCTCGGACGGGCGGAATCGGGAATGGCGGGTATTTTAGGGGGGATGGGGG